>JAJYPE010000273.1 GCA_021795585.1 Actinomycetes bacterium
GAATTACTCCAGCCGCATGTGCCGGTGAGCTTTCCTGTGGTTAACTAGCTTCCAGCCAACGACATTGGCACCGGCAAGCCCGAGAAGCATCAGAATCTTCCGACGGTCAAAATCATCGCCACTAAAAGTTGTTTTCATGGCGATCTCCTTTCATGGGGGTACTCCCCCAGATAGTACCTCTACAGAGCCAAGTGCAGTCGCAAGGCATTATCAAGCTCTGCCATCGCTGCGGCTGGAACCACACCAATTCTCGTGCCAACACGTTGCAGTGCTACAGAGCGAACCTGCTCAGCCTGCGCTTTGGAGTCCTCCCGCAGACCGGTCTCGGTCGCTAGCAGAAGAACTTGGAAAGGATAGATCTTGTTAATGTTGGTTGTCTTGCCTATCCGGTTTGTTGCCAATGAGGAATTTCAGTGCTAAATTTTGGGTCATGGATCCCCGTGGTTTCCCGACGACGCTCCCAGAGTTTCAGCAGATATTCCCCAATAACGCGGCATGCGCAAGATATCTTGAGCGCCTGCGATGGCCGGAGGGGTTTGCATGTTCCAAGTGTGGAAATGTTGATGAGCCTTACCGTTTTGCCAAGCGAAGGACGGTCGTATTGCGGTGCCGAGCTTGCCATTCCAACATCTCGCTTACGGCTGGCACAGCCATGCAACAAAGCCATACGCCGCTGTCCACGTGGTTTTGGGCAGCTTACCTGGTGACGACGCACACGCCTGGTATGTCGGCAGTGCAGTTTCAGCGGCAGCTGGGATTGCGTTACGAGACCGCCTTCCAGATTCTTCACAAACTCCGGGCTGGCATGGTGCGTCCGGAACGTGACGCCATTGGTGCTCAATATCCCGTCGAAGTGGACGAGACACTTGTGGGCGGGCGTACCAAGGGCGAGGGCCGCGGTGTTCATCACAAAGCGATCGTTGTTGGGGCCATCGAGGTTCGTGCTCCGGCGTCTGACGTTGACGGCAAAAAGCATATAAAAGCCTTGTACGCTGGGAGATTGCGCCTGCGCGTTGTCCCCAACCGCAGCAGCAAGACGCTCACGGGATTTGCACAGGACAACGTGGTGAGAGGAGCAGTGGTGCGCACCGATGAATGGGATGGCTACGATGGGCTGGCAAAGTTGGGGTACGCGCACGAACCCATCGTGCTCAATGGTGACGGTGAAAAGACCGATGCACACCTTCCGATGATCCACATCGCCTTCTCGAATTTGAAAACATGGCTGCTCGGTACGCATCACGGAGTCGGTCAGCAGCATCTACAGGCTTACCTCAACGAATTTGTGTTCCGCTTCAACCGGCGCTTCTATCCAATGACAGCATTCAACTCTATCTTGGGGATCGCGGCACATGCAGCGGCACCTACCTATGGGACCCTCTACAGCGGCGAGTGGACTCACCCGATAGCATGATTAGCAACAAACCGGATAGGCAAGGTTAACACCTTTCTATCGCTATCGCCAAGATCGATTTCCGCATCGGTGTAGTAATCGCCGTTGTGGCTCAGGAAGTTGAGGGCTGGCCGCCGGAGGTGGGTAGCCTGTTGCCAGCAACCCCCTGGCCCATCATCGAGCCCGCTGTTCCGGCGCCGCTCATCATGTGAGAGCTATCCATGAGCTGAAGCATCTGGGGATAGAGGGTCTGGAACTCGGCGCGGGCCTGGGGTGACAAGCTGGCCAACATTTCCGACATCATCGTGGAGGTCCCCACAGGCACCGAAGCACTCGGTGGTGCGTTGCCGCCCGACAAGGCCGTGGTGGTTCTCTCAGCGACGAGCACGGGTGTCGATGCCCCTCTGCGGGTCGGCTGGGATCCGCCGGACCGCGCGATCGAGCCCGGGGTGGCCGCGAAGGCAACGCCGGCGAAGGCGGCGGCGGCCAACCCGAAGACAGCCCCTGCAGTGACCCACCGGGTAGTGTTCGTAAACCTCATTGATTCCTACTTTCTTTCCTCTCGGTTTTCTTTGACCGATGACTTCACTGTATGGGGGGCGAGTGAAGATTCGGCGAAGATTCGGCGCATACCTGGGGCCATTTGCGGAAGGTGAATGCTGAAGGTCGCTCCTTGGCCGGGATCACTCGTCACCGCCACCTCGCCACCGTGTGCCTCGACCAGTCCGGCCACCACAGCCAGGCCGATCCCCGACCCTCCTGCCCGGGCATCGCGGCCTCTGAAAAAGCGTTCGAAGACGTGGGGCAGGTCGTTTGGCGCGATGCCCGGGCCGTCGTCGGCCACCTCCAGGCTGGCCCGCCTACCGTCGCAGGCGAGGCTTACGCGAACGGTCCCCCCAGGTGGGACGAACTTGGCGGCATTGGACAACACGTTGGCCACCACCTGGCGCAGCCGGACCGGGTCGCCAAAGACGGCCACCTCGCACAGTCGGGTCTCGACCGACAGCCCCTTGTCCCGCATCGGTCCTGCGAACTCTGCGACCGCAGCATCCACTAGGGGGGCCAGTTCCACCATCTCGCGGGTGAGGTCGAAGGGTGCACCGTCGGCCGAGGCCAGGGTTTGGAGGTCAGCCACCAAGCGGCTGAGGCGCAGGGTTTCCTCGTGCAGGGAAGCCAGCATCTCGGCGGTCGGTGCCGCGAGGCCGTCTTGGAGGGCTTCCAGCTGGCTCTGCAAGACGGTGAGCGGGGTGCGTAGCTCGTGGGCGACATCTCGGGCGAAGCTGCAACGCAACACGTCCTCGGCTTCGACCGCATCGGCCATGGCATTGAAGGCGGCGGCCATCTCGCCGAACTCGTCGGGCGAGGTGTCCCTGAGGCGTGTCGAGCGCTGGCCTGCGGTAAGGGAACGGGCCGCTCTGGTGAGCGAGCGCACCGGTGCCGTCACCCGGCGGGCCACAAGGATCCCGACGAGCACGGCCACCAGGCCGACACCAATTCCCGTGAGGAGGAGAAGACGCTCGACCGAGGCCCGGAAGGTCTGGTCGAGCGCAGGGGGCCCGGACGAGGGCAGGCGGACGAGGGCGGTGCCGACGAGGGTG
>JAJYPE010000274.1 GCA_021795585.1 Actinomycetes bacterium
ACTGGGGATACCTTTTGTTGATATCGACATTTTGATCGAGCAGCGCTTCAAGCGTGCCGTCAAGGACATTTTCGCCCAGGAGGGAGAGGCCTACTTCCGCGACCTGGAGCACAGGACGATTGTTGAGACCGTGTCGGGGCCCGAGGCGGTTGTCGCCCTGGGAGGCGGAGCCGTCGAGCATCCGGGCACCCGGATTGCGCTTGCCGCCGTGACTGCCATCCATCTCGAAGTTTCTTACGAAGAGGCACTGCTGCGTATCGGTAACGACGCATATCGGCCGATGATGACCCAACCCAACGTACGCAGCATTTACGAAAAGCGCCTTCCCGTTTATCGCCGCAGCGCCACCCTTCCCATTCGCACGGATCGCCGCCGCCCCGAAGAAATCGTCTTGGAAATCATTTCCAAGGTCACCACGCCTGCGTCGGTGCCCGAAGGTACGCGGTCCATCCTGGTTGCGCCGATGGGCGGTGCCCACCAGGTGCATATTGGCAAGGGCCTGGCAAGTCAGATGGGCTCGCTCCTGCCCCCTGTAGGCGCTGCCAAGAACGCGTTTTTCGTCGCGCGCGCCACCGACCTGGCGGTCGCCGGTCGCATGGCGGCCGAGCTTGCCGAGCGCGACGAGTTGCAGTGCCACGTCCTGGAGATCCCCGATGGTGAAGGGGCAAAATCCTTCCAGGTCGCCGAAGCGGTCACCGAGGCGCTGGCGGCCAGATCGGCTCACGGTGAGGATTTCCTCGTCGGGGTCGGCGGTGAAGCCGCTTGCTATCTCTCCGGGTTCGTGGCGGCCACCTACAACCGTGGCATGAGGTTGGTCCTTATCCCAACCACGCTGCACGGTCAGGCGGATGCAGCCATCGGCGGCAAGAACGGGATCAATTTGACCCGCGGGCAAAACCTGGTTGGCACGCTCCACCAACCCGTCGTCGTCATAAGCGATGTCACGCTCGGGCTGGCCAACCGCGCGGACGGATTCCTCAGTGGGCTGGCCGAGATGGCCAAGCACGCCTTCATCGCCGACGACACTCTGACAGAACTGCTTGAATCCCAGGCGGGGGCACTACTGGGTGGAGACGCCGACCAACTCGTTGACGCGCTGGCACGCTCGACGCAGGTCAAGGCGGCGATCGTCACTTCGGACGAGCGCGAGCAGGGCGAGCGCTTGAAGCTCAACTATGGTCACACCTTCGGCCACGCTTTCGAGCAGGTGCTGCCCGCCGGACCCGACTCTCATGGCCGGGCAGTCTCGTTGGGGATGATGGCCGCGGCCCATCTCGCACACCACCTGGGCAGGATTCCCAGGTCCACAGTCCGCCGGCATGGCGCCATGCTCAACAACCTCGAGCTGCCCACCACCCACGACTTCTCCATCGAGGAATTGCAGGGGGCGTGGAAGTCGAACAAGAAATATCGCGACAGCCTCAGGTTCATCCTCCTCAATGCCGACGGGGGCATCCAGGGGGGTGTCGAGGCCACCGAAGACGATTTGCGCACCGCCCTGGATGCTCTCGCCCGAGGCTGGAGATAGGGCGAGGGCGACTAGCCGGGGTTTGGGACGTAGCGCGGAAGGACCGACTTGGGCATTGGCCCCTTGATCCTTGCTCCCGAACGCATTTCCTCATAAGCGTGGGCGAATATGCCCACGCTGCGGGCAAGAACGAAAAGGCCCCTCGCCATTTGGGGCTCGACGCCGAGTTCGGCGTAAATCGCCGCGGTGGCACCGTCGATGTTCATCGGTATGGGATGGGGCCGCCCTTCGGATAGGTGTGCCTCCACCGCGCGTGCGATCCGGGCAAAGTCCCCCGAGACTTCGCCGGCAGCGGCGGCCTGGTCAATCAGGCTCAAGAGCGGGTCCCGGCGAGGGTCGATTGGGTGAAATCGGTGGCCAAAACCTGGAAGATAGCGCTTCTTTTCCTTCCAGCGTGCAACAACTTCTCGGACGGCGGCCTGTGGGTCGATGCCGTCAAGCTCCGCGTGGCGGATCTCGTAAAGCATCTCCACACACTGCTGGCCGGCCCCGCCGTGGTTGTCGCCGAGGAGGTTCGCCCCAGTGGCGATGGCGTTGTTGATTCCAATGCCACAAGTGGCAGCCATGCGCGCCGCGGCAATCGAAGGGGCCTGGGGTCCATGGTCGACCGAGGCCACCAAACTCGCCTCAAGCAGCCGGCTTTGCCAGGGGGTGGCCTTGGCGCCCGTGACCATGAGCCAAATCACCGAGACAAAGCTCCAGTCGTCAATTAGCTCGGCGATATCGTGACCTCGCAGCCGGATGACACCTGGCCCAATGTCGGAGATCGAAGTCTTCCACCAATCGGCCATTTCGTCGATCGTTTCCTGGCGTCCGTCAGGCATCGAGTCCTCCTATGCTCACGGCGCCGGCGGCACCGTTCTTCGTATGCGTGCCGAGCTTGCCTAAGATCTCCTCGTTGTGCTGTCCAAGCAAAGGGGGCGGCAGGGCCGGGGAGAGCGATTCTCCGTCGACCATCACCCCGTTGCCACTCACGCGCAATACGCGCTGCGAGTCGCCCGGGAACGGAAGCTCCGTGAAGAAGTGGCGCACCTTGAGTTGTTCGAGCTCGACCATTTCCGGTACTGAGAGAATCCGCGCAGCCGGCACTCCGTGACTGGCCAGCAAATCTTCCCATTCGATAGCCGAACGGGAACTCAGGCCAATGGCGATTTCGTCATTGAGCTGCTCGCGGTTGGCCTTGCGGCTTTCGCGCTCCTTGAAACGCTGGTCCTCGACGAGCTCCGGCCTGCCAATGAGCTCGCAGAGGGTGACGAATTGCTCCTGCTTGTTGGCAGCAATGTTGATCTGCCCACTTGCCGTCGGAAAGGCGCCCGAGGGAGCCGCGGTGGCGTTGTCGTTGCCCATCGGCTCGGGTCTTTGCCCTGTGATCAGGTAATTGGAGACCGCCCAACCCATGACCGAGGCCGAGGCCTCGAGCATGGAGACGTCCAACATGTGACCCTGCCCGGTT
>JAJYPE010000275.1 GCA_021795585.1 Actinomycetes bacterium
GGCGGAATCCGCCTCGGCCTCCTGTGCCAGTCGCACGATCCGCGCATAGGTCGAGCTTTGTGCATCCGAGGTGGTAAGCATCATGAACGGGTTGGAGACGTTCACCACGCCGCTTGAAAGCATGTCTCCCTTGACGTGCTCGACCGGCATGGGCTCTCCGGTGAGCGCCGATTCGTCAAGCACCGCCCTATCGTCCGCCAGCTCGCCGTCCAAAGGAACGACCTCACCAGTGGCCACCATCACCTTTTCCCCGGGGCCGACTTCCTTTAGGGCAATCGTGAAGAGCCCGCCCGGGCGCTCGACGTGCGCACTTACCGGTGCCCGCTCGACCAGGAGCTTCAGCTCGCGCTTCGCGTGCCCGGTGGCGTAGTCTTCCAGGCTCCGACCGCCAAGGAGCATCATGGTGACAACGGCTCCGGCAAGATACTCGTGCACGAGCACCGTTCCGAGCAGGGCTAGAAGCGCGATCACGTCGACGCCGAAGCGTTTCTTGACCAGGGCGCCGATGATGGTCCACCCCGACGACGCTATTCCGACCAAGGTGGCCGCTAGAAAGAGCGTGTGTGACCAGCTCGGTTCACCTGCAAGGTGGGCCGATCCACCTGCGGCCGTCAGGATTGCCGAGACGGCCAAGGCGACGTTAGCGGCTCGGCGTGCCGAAAAAATCGCCATTGCGCCCCTTCCTGTCTGTGTGTCCCGGGGCCCCGGCCGCGTAGCAGGGGCCGGTCTGGCTCAGGTCAGGTAAGACAGCCCGTTGCGGGTCTTCCACAGGAAGTACTTCTCGAGGGCCCTCTTGCCTCCGTCGTAGACCGGATTCGGGATCAGTGCGGCAAACTGGCGCGGCTTGAACAGGTGGTTTGCGATCAGGTAGACCTCTTTGTGGCCAGCGTCCAGGATACAAACGCCGGGGATGTTGCCGAATTCCTTCACCTTCAGATCCACGCGTGCGTTCACCAGTTTGGCGATGTTTTGGGCCACGATCTTGGCCTCCTCGTCTGCGGGGAAGCCGGTCTTGGGGACGCCCAGTGGAACCGGCGTAGTGAACGGCGCCGGCACGTCCACGGCGATGCCGGCAGCGAAGACGTTGAAGAACTCCTTGTGCTGGTAAGCGGCGTTGACGGGAACGTAGCCCTTCGCATTGCCGAGTCCGGGGGAGTTCGAGACCACGTCCTGCCCCAGGAACGGTGGCATCAGCATCGAGAAGGCGAAGGGTAGCTTGCGTCCATCCTCCAGGGTGATCTCGTCTTCGGTGACGTGGTCGATCTTGGTATCGGTCATGAAATTGATGTCGAGGCTCCCGAACATCTTTCGCAGCATGGTGTTGCCGCCCATGATGCCTTCGATTCCGAAGTGCCCGACGAAGGGTTCGGGGGTGATCCAGGTGATCTCCGTCTTTTTGCGCACACCCCTCTTGCGCAGGTTGAACTCGGCATTGAAGAGGAATTCGTAGGCGGCGCCGACGCAGCCGGCGGCCTGGGTGGCCCCGATCACCACCGGACCCGGGTTGTCAACCAGCTTCTCGAACCGCGCGCGGGTGTCCAGCGCGCCGTCGGGATCGCAGATGCAGGCCGTGTAGCCGTTGTCCGGGCCGACCCCGCTTATGGAGTAGTCCAGCTTGGGGCCGGTGGCGATCACCAGATAGTCGTAGTCGAAGCGGCCGGCGGTGGTCTCCACGTAGTTCTCGTATTGGTTGACTCGCGTGGCGGTGGCGTGGACGAAGTCGATTCCCCTCTTGCGCAGGATGGGCTCTACGGGAACAGTGATGTCCTTGATCTCACGTTCTGCGAATGGCACCCATATCAGTGACGGGACGAAAAGGAAGTAGTCCCTGGATGAAATCACCGTGACCGTGTGGCCCGTCTCCTTTAGGTGACGCTTGGTCTCCAGTGCCGCCGTGAGCCCTGCGAAATTCCCTCCAAGGACGAGGATATTGGCCATGGTAGCCTCCTAAAAGCTCATATGACTGCAACATTAGCGCTGGCGGGATGCGGGAAATCCGGTAATCGGTCCCATTGTGCTGGCGCAGAAGGTCACAGGGTGGGACGCCCGGCGACCTGCCGAGACGGCCGCGGCCCTTACTTTTCCCGAAGCCACTCCGCCTCTCGGCGGCCCAGCTCGGTGGAGGCCGGATATTGGGTGAAGGGCCAGATCTCCGCCGAGACACTCCGGAAGTTCGCGGTCGCGGAGAGCGAGGCGAGGATCGAATAAAGCCCAAGGTTGATGCGCTGTATCACTACGAAGGGCTCTGAGACCTGCAGGAACTTGGCGACCGGGTCGTTTTTGCCGAACATGTGGGCGAAGAGGGCGGTCGTGTAGTCTTCGCTGAAAGTGAACTCGGAGTCGGTCGCGATCGACTCGTAGAAGGGTTCGAAGAAGCGGTACACGTCCTCGTCCGACAAAGTGCAGCCGATCGCGAGCAGGCCGGCCTTCTCGATGGCGTCCCGGAAGGCGACGGGGCTGCGGTCAATGACCGCGGCTTTCACCATCTCCTCGAAGATGGCCAGGTCCCCCGGCACGAAGTATTTGGTCATCCCAAAGTCGATGAAGGTGACCCGCCCGTCCCCGTCGAAAAGGTAATTGCCTGGATGAGGGTCACCGTTGAAGCACTGCAGCCTGTAGAGCGAGCGGAAGACGAAGCGGAAGATCGTCTCGCCCGCCAGATCCCTTTCGCGCTGGTCCTCCTTAAGGAAGTCCGCAAACCGCAGACCCGCGGCGAGTTCGGTCACCAGCACCAGTGGGGTCGAGAGGTCGTGCCGGACCCCCGGAATGCGGATGAAAGGGTGGCCACTGTAATAGTCCGCAAAAAGCTGCTGATTCGCGGCTTCTTTTATGTAGTCGAGCTCCTCCGTGATTCGCGCAGAGATCTCGGTGACGATCGAGTCCGTATCCATGGCGGGAAAGGCGAAGCGGAACGCCCTTGCTATCAGGCGCAGATTGGCGAGGTCCGCGAAAAGGGTTTCCCTTATGCCCGGA
>JAJYPE010000276.1 GCA_021795585.1 Actinomycetes bacterium
TCAGGCGTCGCCCTGGCCGGCCTGATAGTGGCGCTGGTCTTCATCCGTCCACGACGGGGAGAAGAGATCGCAACCGGCCTGGCCCCGGAGTTCAGCTAGAGCCGCCTGCGCCCGGCCGTTCGCGGCAGGGCGCAGGGGCCCCCGGTTTACTCGTGGCCCGAGGCCAGCCGTTCGGACAAGCCTCGGTACTCGTCCACCGCGGCCGGATTGGCCATCGAGCCTCTTGACATCACCTTTTCCGGCGCCTCTCCCAACAACACGCGGCGGATGGGAACCTCCATCTTCTTGCCGTTGATGGTCCGGGGTATCTCGGCCACCGCCAGGATCCGGTCGGGGACGTGGCGCGGTGAAAGCCTGGTGCGAATGGTGGCGCCGATGCTCTTGCGCAGGCCGTCGGTCAGCTCGTTGCCCTCGGCCATGACCAGCAGCAGGACCAGCTCTCCTTCTCGCCCCAGGTGGGATGTGTCGACCACCATGGAGTCGGCTACTTCTGCAAAGGACTCCACCACCGCGTAGAACTCCGAGGTTCCCATGCGCACCCCCCCACGGTTGAGGGTGGAGTCGCTGCGCCCGTAGATGACGCAAGCGCCGGAAGGCTTCATCTTGATCCAATCCCCGTGGCGCCAGACGCCCGGATAGACCGAGAAGTAGGCTTCCCGCAGCTTGGAGCCATCGGGGTCGTTCCAGAAAAAGACCGGCATCGAGGGCATCGGCTCGCGGATAACCAGCTCACCCACCTGGTCGATGATCTCCCTCCCCTCCTCGTCGAAGGCGGTGGCATCCACACCCAGCGTGGCGCAGGAGAGCTCGCCGGCCCGGGTGTCGTGCCATGGCGAGGAGGCGAGGAAGGCCGTGCACACGTCGGTCCCGCCGCTGGCGGAGGCGAGTTGGATCGAGGAGCTGACGTTTTCGAAGGTCCAAAGAAACCCCTCCGGGGAGAGGGGAGCCCCGGTCGAGCCGATGGTGCGCAGCTCCGGGAAGGAGAAATGATCCTTGGGAACGATGGCGGCCTTCTCGCAGGCGTTCAGGAAGGGTGCGCTGGTCCCGAAGAAGGTGACGCGCTCCTCGGCCACGATTCGGTAAAGGCGGTACAGGTCCGGGTAACCCACGGCCCCGTCCACCAACACCAGGGTGGCTCCGGCAATTAGGCCTGACACCAGGAAGTTCCACATCATCCACCCGGTTGTGGTGTACCAGAGGAAGCGGTCGCCGGGCCGGATGTCGCTGTGGGCCATCAGCACCCGGGTGTGCTCGAGCAGGATCCCGCCCTGGCTCTGGACGATGGCCTTGGGCAGCCCGGTCGTGCCCGAGGAGTACAGGATCCAAAGGGGATGGGAGAACTCGACATCCACGAAGGGAAGGGGAAGGTCCAAAGGGGCCGCGGAGACTATCCCGCCGTACTCGGCCACCCGGACTTCCCTCGGCAGCGGTGCCGGGTCCCCGCCCGCACCTTCGAGCACCAGGGCGCGGAGTCCTTCGAGGCTGGCCACGATCTCGCCGAGGTCGCTGGCGCGCTCGAAGTGTCTCCCGTTGTAGTCGTAGGACCTCACCGCCAGAAGCACCTTGGGGGTTATCTGGCGGAAGCGGTCGACCACGGCGCCGGCGCCGAAGTCAGGAGAGCATGAGGACCAGATCGCCCCCAGCGACGCGCACGCGAGAAATCCCACCAGGGCCAGCTCCCCGTTGGGGGCGTAGCATGCGACCCTGTCGCCCTTGACCACGCCGGTGTCGCGCAGGAAGCGCGCCATGGCGGCCACGCGGTGGTAGAGCTCGGCGTGGCTCAGCTCCTCCCGGCCGGTCTCCGAAATCGCCACGAGTGCCGGCTCGGTTCCTTGGGCCCGAAGGGCGTACCTGGCGTAGTTGAGCTCGACCCCCTCGAACCAGCGGGCGCCGGGCATCGACCGGGACGAGAGAACCGCCCTCGGGTCGAAGTCCTGGCCTGCCATGGCCGCCGCGCCGATCGGATTGGTGGCGAAGTCAGGGTCGAAGTAAACCCACCAAAGCGTCCAGAACCGCTCCAGCTCCTCGACGGAAAAGCGGTGCAGCGACGCGTAGTCCGGAAAACTCTGTCCGGTCACGCCCTCCAGCCAGCGCGCAAAGTCGGTGAGAACGCTGGAATCGGCGACCTCCGCCTTCACCGGGGCCAGAAGGTCCCCCTCTGCGATCCTGGATCCGCTTCCTGCTTCCGTCATCTCTCCCGCCTTCCGATCCCGAGGTTCCCGCCGGATCATTACCCGGCTGCGGCCTCAATCACAGATTTCGCTTAGGGCCTCAAGGTCCCGCCGCGCCTTTGCCAGCGCTCGAACCACCTTGGCCAGGGCCTTTTCGCGCTGCACCGTGCGCTCCACCTCGGCCGGCTCGGCCCCGAGGAGGTGGCGATACCCCAGCTCCTCGAAGCTCTCGATCAGCGATTCGAGAGCGGCCATAGGCGACTCGAGATCCGACTTTGTAAGCATCCGCACCTCCTGGCTCTTCCCGGAGGCCGAGTGTAGCTTGCCAAGTCCGGCCCCAGAGGCGCTAATCCACCCTGGTTACACTCAGCTTGTCCTCCGCGTATAGGTTGCGCAGCACCTTCTTGTCGAACTTGCCCACCGAGGTCTTGGGGATCTCCTCCACGAAGGTCCAACGCTCCGGCAGCCACCAGCGCGCCACTTTGTCGAGCAGGAACTTCGAGAGTTCCGCGGCGCTCAGCGTGGCGCCGGGCTTGACCACTATGCAGGCCAATGGACGCTCGTCCCACTTCTCGTCGGGAACCCCCACCACGGCGGCCTCGAAGACCAAGGGATGCGCCATGAGCACGTTCTCCAGCTCCACCGAGGAGATCCATTCGCCACCTGACTTGATCACGTCCTTGGTGCGGTCGACGATGCGCAGGTAGCCCTCGGCGTCGAGCGTCCCCATGTCGCCCGTGCGCAACCAGCCGTCGTCGAAAGCCTCGGCGTGCAGATCCTTGTAGTAGCTGCCGGTG
>JAJYPE010000036.1 GCA_021795585.1 Actinomycetes bacterium
GAGCACGGAGTCGATCACCAGGCGGATCCGCCCGTCATTGAGCATGGCAAGCGAGGGCTCCATCAAGGAGGCGACTTCGGCCGGACGTGAGCGCCGCACGGTTCCGAAGGAAAACCCCGCGACCGTACGGTTGGGGGAGTGGAGCTGGTCGGTCTTGATGATCCCAGGTTCTCCACTTGCCATCCCGAAGACGACCAACGTCCCAAAAGGTGCCAGCACTTCCAGATCCTCGGCCACGGTGCCTCCGGCGGTGGCATTCAAGATGATCTGGAAGTCCCCACCCGCAGCCCGCCGTGCCTCGTCAGCGAAGCCCGCTCCCAGTGCGACAACCGGTTTTGCGCCCAGTTCTTCGACCACGGAGGCTTTCCCGGGGCTGGATACCACGCCGACGACCGTGGAGGCGCCAAGGGCGAGTGCCATTTGGACGGCGGTGGTACCAATCCCGCCTGCAGCGGAGTGCACCAGCACCCGATCACCCGGCCGCAGCGTTGAAGCCCGCGTCAGCAGCCCGCAGCAGGTGCCCAGGAGCAGTGGCGCCGCACCGGCCTGGTCGGCGTCCAGCTCCGCCGGCACCTCGAAGAAAAGCCCCTCGCCGGCGAGCGAGCTCTGGGCATATCCACCGTTGTCGACGAAGGCGACCACGTGCCTGCCCATCCAGGAGCCGTCGACTCCCTCGCCGACGGCGTCGACGACGCCATAGGCGTCCAAGCCCGGCACGAATGGCATTCCGGGAACCGGGTAATTTCCCGAGACGGCCTTGACGTCGGCGAAATTCACGGACGACCGCACGTTGCGGATCCGCACTTGGCCCCGCGATGGCGCCGCATCGGGCATCTCGGTGGCGACGAGCTGCTCAGGCCCCCCGAACTGGGATACGAGTATTGCGCGCATGCCTGCTCCTTTCCCGTTTAAGGTCGCCCGCCCGGGCGGGCGACCTTAGGACTCTGCGGCCACCTGCTTCAGCGAATCTGCAAAAGCGCTGCTGATTCGCTCGATCTCCGCCTCGGTGACGGTGAGCGGAGGAGAGACCGCGATCGAGCTGAGGAGCGGGCGCACCAGCACCCCGCGCTCGCGCATCGCCATCTGGATCCTCCCCAGCGTGGCGGGGCGCTCCCGTAGCACCTCCGCCTCGACCTCGATTGCGCCCAGCAGCCCCAGACCTGCGCGAACCTCGCTGATGATGGGGGAGTCGAGCGTGCTGTTGAGGGCCTCGGCCAGGGTGCCCTCCAAGGTCCGGCCACGCGGGATGAGATCCTCGCGCTCCATTATCTCCAGATTCGCCAAGCCGGCGGCGCATGCAAGCGGATGGCCCGCGTAGGTGGGACCGTGCCGGAAGGCCGCCCCCTTGCCCTCGAAGAACGGAGCCGAGATCTCGCGGGAGACGACGACGCCGCCCAAGGGAACATATCCACTGGTGATTCCCTTGGCGAAGGAGATCATGTCGGGCACTACGCCGAAGCGCTCAGGTCCGAACCACTCGCCAAGGCGACCGAACCCGCAGATGACCGAGTCGATTACCAGGAGCGCTCCGATGCTGGTGCAGATCTCGCGGATTCGCTCGATGTAGCCCGGCGGGGGCAGGTGCACGCCGCCGGCTCCGATCACAGGCTCCACGAAGACCGCCGCGATATGCTCCCCGCCAATGTTCTCGGCCAGGGCCGCAAGGTCCTCGGGATTGTCGCGCTCGATCTGGGCGACCGAGTTGATCAGGTCGCCGTAGCCGGCGCGATTGGCCGGCATTCCGGCCAAGGAGGTGCCGAAGCCGTGGGTTCCGTGATAGCTGTCCTGCCGTGAAACGAGGATCTGGCGCTCGGGATGACCGAGCTCATGGAAGTATCGTCGGGCCAGCTTGGCGGCCGTGTCGATGGCATCGCCGCCACCCGAAACGAAGAAGACCTTCGATCCAGGCATGGGGCTGCGAGCCGCCACCTTGGCGGCCAGAAGCTCGGCGGGCTCGTTGGTCATGTCTGCAAACGTTGAGTAGGCGGCGAGCTTGCCTGCCTGGGCGCCGATGGCCTCCGCTATTTCCTTGCGCCCGTGGCCCACATTGGCATACCAAAGGGAGGCGGTCGCATCCAGGTACTGGCGTCCTGAATCGTCGTAAACGTAGTTGCCGCTCGCTTCGGTAATGGTGAGGCGGCTGCGAGTCACGTCCGCCATGTTTGCGAACGGATGCCAAAAAGCTGTCTCGGTCACGGTTCCCCTTTACTCGGCGTCGGGTTTGTGACCAAGATAGCACCGTAGTGCCAGAGGTGGACTTGCCACCCCCCGGCCGGGGGAGGGTTGGGCTTTCAGCCGCCGGGCAGGAGCTTGAGGGCCAGGTACAAATCGACCAGCTCCGCGAAGTCCTCGAGCCGCACTCCCTGGGTTTCGCGAACCTTGTGCAGGCGGTATCGCATGGAGTTGGGATGTATCCCAAGTTGGGCGGCCGCCAGGTTGATGTCGAGATTGCACTCGAGATACGAGCGCAGCGTGGCAATGGCATGACGCTCCACCGTGAGATGGGCGCGCCTCCGCTCCTGCTTCTCCGCCAGCCGGCGCAGGTCAACTTGGGCCATCAGCCAGGTGGTCATGCTGGCGTCGTCGAAGAGGAGAACGCCCGGCGTTGCATCCGGATCGGGGGAGGCACCCAGCTCCGCCAGGGCCGCGTTTGCCTCGCGATATGCACCGGGAAGGGCCGAATAGCTTTGGCAGGCCGCAGAGACGCCGAGATTGTAGAGGCCACCGGTGAGGTCCTTAAGCTGCTCGGCCAGCCCCTCCTCTTCGGCCTGCAGGATTGCCACCAACACATCCGCGCTCATATCCCAGATCAAAGGCGGGCGGCTCTCCAGATCCTCCAGACGAGCCTCGAATTCCCGCTCGGCGTCTGCCACCGCCGGCAGTGGGGACGCGCAGACCACCCACGCCGGGACGCTGAAGTCGATGCCAAGCGAGATGAGCCGCTCCAACTGGGGCCGGGCGCTCCTCCCTGCCGGCGCCTTGGCCGCCCGCAGCCCGCAAACCTCTGCCACCAGGGCTCTTTCGACGGCTCTCCTCTCGGCTCGGCGGTCGCTGCGTGTCTCGAGCGCGATGGCGAGCATGTGGCCGGCGGAGCGCACGAGGGGAACGGCAAGCTGGAAGTCGGCCTCTCCCGAACCCGCGGTTCCCACCAGTGCGAGCCAGGTGGCCGGTCGGCTTGGCGGTTGCACGGCCAGGGCCAGGCCGGGCCCGTGAGCGCTGTCGAATTCGATCAGCGGTGTAAGCGCTGGGGCCCCCGAGTCGGACGCCTCGCCAAGCCGCGCCGCGCCGCGGCCCACCGGGGCGGCGGTCGGCGGAGTCTGGCGTTCGATGCACTCGCGGACCTCGGCAAGCAGGCGGGCATCCATGTTCTCGCTGGCTGCCAGGACCTCGCCACCGCCGGCCTCGAGGAGGGCGACCGAGGCAGGGACCAAGGGGGCGAGGCGCTCCAGGAGCGCTGTTAGGGGGTCGGCGCTCAGAAGGGCGTCGAGCAGGTAGTCCTGCGCCGACACGAACCGGCGAAGCGCGTTGACATTCGGAGAGAGGAGTGCCTGATTGACAAAGGCGATAATTTCGGCGAAGCCGGTCGCGAACGGCACCGTGAAGACGGGAAGGCCGAACTCCGCCGCAGCGTCGAGCAGACCCGGCGGAACTGCGCGGAAGTTGACATCGAGCGCAAAGCCGAGCGCCGAGATCCCGGCGTTGTGCAGCTCCCGGATCAGATCCCTCTGCTCGGCGGGACGGCCCTTGAGGCGCAGACCGGTGGTCAGTGCAAGCCAGTGCGCCGAGAACCATCGAGTGGGGCGCGATATCTCGAATGAGTGTGCCCCCGTGACCAGGCGGTCCAGCGCGGCCTCGTCGGAGGTGACGAGCCGCAGGCCTAGCGATGGTTGGGCCAAGACCTCCCTCAAGGTGAGCCTGGTCCCTGCAGAACCCCTGTTCTCGGCCATTTGCCTGCGCCCGCCGGTTTCGATTTCGATGCGGAAACCCTGTTGGCGGGCGTCCGCGGCCGGGAAGGCCCGGTCATGCACTGAGTACATACTAACGAGAAGAGGCCCGGAATCTTGGTGGAGGGCCACAATGATTTGAGCGGATCCGGCCCAACCGAGGTACGGAATCCAGCGGTCCGCCCGTGGCGGCGGCCACCTTGACCGCCGAGGGTGGGGGCTATAAGCTACCGACCGGTAACGTCCTTTGTCACATCCGGTCGCCGCCTGGCGCGGCTGCCGCGCTAGGAGTGCAGTCGTGATCGAGCGAGAAGGAATCTATTCCGACAGGCCCGTATTCGACGAGTCGGGAATCTATCGCGATGACTCCGGAGTCCTTCACTATGAGGATCTGCCGGAGTCTCTGGTGCATCTGCTGGTCGCCGCTGCGGCGGGGCACGCCGACGCGTTGGCCCTGGAGGAGATCGGCGGTGGCCGGCTTACTTACGCCGAGCTGCTGGCCGGCGCCGAGCGGGTGGCGGGGGGCCTGGCCGCGGCCGGGGTCGAGCCGGGTGACCGTGTGGGCCTGATGCTTCCCAATGGCAACGATTTCGTGGTGGCTTTCTTCGGTACCCTGTTTGCCGGGGCCGCGGTCGTGCCGATCAACACGCGCTTCACCGAGAGCGAAGTCGATTACGTGGTGGGGGATTCTGGCGCAAAATACGTCTTCCGGCCGGGCGAGCAGCTCCCTTCCGGCCAACCCCTCCGCCGACTTGAAGCCCACCGCGAAGACATGGCCGCCATCTTCTACACCAGCGGCACCACCGGCTTTCCCAAGGGGGCGATGCTCTCGCACGAGAACTTCCTTGCCAACATGGAGAACGTCATGCGGGTGGTTCCACTCGAAAGGCGCCCCAGCGTGAGCCTGGTAACGGTGCCACTCTTCCACGTGACGGCGGCGATCGCCCAGATGGTGCCAACGCTGGGCAACGGCGGCAGGCTGGTCATCATGCCCGTCCCGGACATCAGGACGCTTATCGAGGCCGTCGCCACTCGTGAAATCGAGACAGTGGTCTCCGTTCCCGCCCTCTACTGGTACGCCCTGGTGCAGCCGGAGTTCGCCGCCTTGGACACCTCAGGCGTCAAGTACGTCCTTTATGGTGGTGCCCCGATGCCTCCCGACCTGGTGCACAAGCTGATGGCGGCGTTCCCCAACGCCCGCGTCGGCAACGGGTTCGGCCTTACCGAGACGGCCTCGGTCGCAACTTTCCTGCCGCATGAATTCGCGGCGGACCACGCGGAGTCGGTCGGCTTCCCGGTTCCGATCACCGAGGTCGACCTCCTGGAGCCCGACCCTCATACCGGGGTGGGCGAGCTGCTTATCCGTGGGTCGAACGTCGCCATGGGCTACTGGAACAAGGAGCGGGAGACCCGGGAGAGCTTCGTGGACAAGTGGCTGCACACCGGGGACATGGCCCGGATCGAGGGTGGCCTGGTCACGATAGTGGACCGCAAGAAGGACATGCTCAACCGCGGTGGTGAAAACGTCTACTGCGTAGAGGTCGAAAACGTGCTGGCCGAATATCCGGGAGTGCTCGAGGTGGCGGTCATCGGAGTGCCGGACGAGATGATGGGGGAGAAGGTGGGCGCAGTGGTGGTGCCGGTTCCCGGGGTTCCCTTCGACACCGCAAAAATGGTCGCCTTCGCACGCACCAAGCTCGCCGATTTCAAGGTGCCCCAGTACGTCTGGGTGCGTCAAGACGGCCTGCCTCGCAACCCGGGCGGAAAGGTTCTCAAGCCCAAGCTCCGCGCGGAGGCCCACTGGGAGCAGGCGATCTTCTAGCGCTGATCGCCACTTGGCGCGCCTTCGAGACGCGCCGGAATACACGTAATAGAGAAAAGGGGGGCCATGTCCAAGGTCCAAACCGTAAAGGGCCCGGTGGAGGCCGACCAGCTGGGATTCACCCTGATGCACGAGCACGTCTTCGTGCTCTCGACCGAGATCGAGGAGAACTATAAGACAGGCTTCGGCGAGGAGGAGGCCAGGATTGAACAGGCTGTCGACCGGCTCAACGAGCTCGCGGCGGCCGGGGTCAAGACCTTCGTTGACCTGACCGTTATCGGGCTGGGCAGGGACATAAAGCGCGTCCAGCGCGTGGCGGAGCGCGTCGACCTGAACATAGTGGTTGCCACAGGCCTCTACACCTACAACGAGCTGCCCTTTTACTTCCTCTACCGTGGACCCGGCACGTTGCTTGGCGGCGAGGAGCCGTTGGTCGACATGTTCGTGGGCGACATTGAGCAGGGTATTGCCGGCACCGGGGTGAAGGCAGGAATCCTTAAGTGCGCCACCGAACATCAAGGCATTACGCCGGATGTCGAGCGGGTCCTGAGGGCCGTCGCCCAGGCGCATCGGCGCACGGGTGTTCCGATTTCGACGCACAGCTTCGCCCCTGGCCGCAACGGGCTCGACCAGCAGCGCGTCTTCAGCGAGGAGGGCGTGGATCTCTCCCGTGTGGTGATTGGCCATAGTGGCGACACCACCGACATTGGCTACCTGCGAGAGCTCGCGGATGCCGGCTCGTATCTTGGGATGGACCGCTTTGGGATCGACATCCTCCTGCCCTTCGAGCAGAGGGTGGATACTGTGGCCGAGATGTGCCGCCTGGGATATGCGAACAAGATGGTCCTGAGCCACGACGCGGCCTGCCACAACGACTGGTTCGATGATGCGGCGCTGGAGGTGGCCACGCCGAATTGGCACTTCATGCACATCCTACGTGACGTCATTCCCGCCCTGCGTGAGCGAGGTGTCACCGAGGAGCAGATCAGGCAGATGACGGAGGAGAACCCCACCAAGATCTTCTCGGAACGGAGCCCGTACTAGGCCGCCGGCCAAGCCTGGCCAGTAGAGGACCGGGACGCAGGGCCGGGGTGTAGGCGCCAAGGGAGCGCTCCTTCGCCGCGCCCCAAGCGAGGCCGGCCGAATAGGCAAGATCATCCACAATCGAGATCGCGCCGGTAGCCATGGCAGTTGATGGCCCCCCTCCGGCGAGCAGGGTTTGGATGGCGCGCGCCGCGGCCAGCATGGCCAGCACTTTTGCAAGGTTGCGGCGCACCCTACGGGACGGGATTGCCAGCCCAAGCGCCGGAAGGCCGAGCGCCCGCACCAGCATGGAGAGTTCGGTCGCCAGCCCGGCGAGGGCCTGGGTGCCAAGGGCTGGCAGCTCCCCTTCGTCCAGCCCCGCCTGTCGCGCCAGGGTGGCCAGGCGCCGGCGTGCGGCCGCAATGCCCGCCACCCTCATAGCCGCCCCCGCCATCGGAAAAGCCGCCATGGCCACTGTCACCTCGTCGAGATGGAGGTGATTGAGTCGGCCGGGGTGGCGTTTGGCCAGCGGCGCCGCGGAGGAGCCGTAGGCGTGACGCTGTCTGAGAAACGCCCCGAGCGTCCGCCGCGGCAAATGCCGAGCCCCGTCGATTCCCGAGTAGTAGGAGATTCCGCCACGGGCGCGGAGCCTCCAAAGCAGGTCCACGTCCTCCCCATAGCGGAGCCGCTCGTCGAAGCCACCCAGCTTGCGAAAATCTTCCGCCCGAATCGCCAGGCAGGCGGTGGGAACATAGGCGGGCGCGTCGCCCGCTTCTCCTGGCGCCTCTCCCATGTCCAACGGCGAATGCAGACCTTCATAGGTGGCAATCGCCCTGGTGATCCGGGAGGCCGGCTCCAACGGGGCGGCCGTGCGGACGCGTGGCGCGGCAAGTGCCAGCGCGGGGGCCGAGAAAAGGCGAAGCAGTGCCGACAGGCCCCCCAGCGTCACTGCGTCGCTGTCCACGAAGAGGAGAACCTCGCCACGCGCGGCGGCGGCGCCGGCGTTCCGGGCGCCCGCTGGGCCGTGATTCCGCTCCAGCGATATATAGCGCGCGCCTCGCGCGGCGGCGATTTCCCCTAGGCGGGCAACGTCGGGGCTGCCGTCGCTGACCAGGACGACTTCGCTCACCTCGGGTATCAGCTCCAGGGCGCCCAGGCACTCCTGGATTCCTTGGCTGTCCACCGCGGGAACGATTGCGCTCACCCGAGGCGCCGAGGCTCCTTCCGGCGCGGCAAGCCGCAGCATCCGCCGCTCGGCCAGGCGGGCCATGAGGCGCAGTTCGGCACTGGTGAACGGCCCCGAGACGCCGCCGGCCAGCCTTTTGCAGAGAGCCACGCCACCTGGGCGCAACTTGATGACCCGCGCACCGCCTTCACCCAGCAGCGCCGAGCCCTCCAGTCGAGCCCCGGTCAGTTCAAAGCGCAGATCTGTGGCCAGCGCCTCAATCAAAAACGATCATGCCGCGCAGATTTCTGCCGTCGCGCATGTCCTGGTATCCCTCGTTGACCTGCGAAAGAGGATATGTCCTGGTTATGAGTTCGTCCAGTTTGATAATGCCGTCCATGTAGAGGTCCAGGATGCGGGGAACGTCGAAGCGCGGGTTGGCGGAGCCGAAGAGCGCGCCCTGGACCCTTTTCTCATAAAGGGTGAGGTCAAGGAGGCTCAGGTTGACGTCCATCCGGTCGAAGCGCCCCAGCGCGGTGACCACGACCGTCCCATTCTTGCCGAGCAGCGCCATCATCTGGGCCATCATCTGCCCATCCGCGACACCGGTGGTCATGATGGCCGAGTTGGCCATCCGGCCCCATGTGAGTTCCTGCACCAGGCCGTAGGCCTCATCAAGGCCGGGGACGGTGTGGGTGGCGCCGTAGAGCATCGCGCTCTCCCGCTTGAACGCGACGGGGTCCACCGCCACGATGTATTGAGCGCCTGCCACCCGAGCGCCTTGGATGGCGTTGGTACCGATGCCACCGGCACCCACCACCACGATGGTTTGGCCGGAGCGCACTGCGGCCGCGTAGACAGCCGAACCGAAGCCTGTCGTCACACCGCAGCCGACCAGAGAGGCCTTGTCCAATGGAACGTCGTCACGGATCTTTATCGCCGAGCTTTCGTGAACCACCACGTACGGCGAGAAGGTGCCCAGGCAGCACATGGTCCCCACTCCTTGGCCGCGGGCGGTAATTCGCTGGCCTCCGGCTATTTCCGTGCCGGCCACAAGATACGCGCCCAAATCGCACAAGTTTTGATGACCGGTGGAGCAGGCCGCGCAGCGACCGCAGGCAGGGATGAAGCTGAGAACCACGTGGTCGCCCTCCGCGAGGGAGGTGACGCCTGGCCCGACCGCCTCGACGATTCCCGCACCTTCGTGGCCGCCGACCATTGGGAGCGCCGCCGGCACATCTCCGGTCAACAGGTGCTCATCGGAGTGGCAAAGGCCGGAGGAGGCGAGTTTGACGCGCACCTCTCCTGCCAGCGGATCGGCCAGCTCGACCTCCTCGACGCTCCACTCCTTGCCGACTTCCCACAACACTGCGGCCTGGGTCTTCATGGCTCCCCCTCAATCCAACACGAATCCGGCCGAGCGGGGCCGGATTCAATATGTATCCGAATACTAGGCGTAGAGGGGCGGGCAGCGCCGGTCAAACGCGGCGCTGCTCAAGCGAAGTCGCCGTGGCGGCCCCGCCCCTCTACAAAGTCCTGCGCCATCTCTTTCATCCGATCCCGCACTGAGACCGCGCCGTGCTGATATTCGTTGCGCAGCGCCTCCTCGAGCCTCATATGGAGGCCCTCATATGCGGATGCCCGATCCTGGAGCATGCAAAGCTCCGGGAATGCCGCTATCTGGCGCGCCAGCTCGATGGCAGACGCCAGCGCCTGGCCCTTGGGCGCCACCCGGTTGGCGAGCCCCATGCCGAGCGCTTCGTCGGCTCCTACGGGCCGTCCGGTGAGGATGAGGTCCAGGGCGCGGCCGAGGCCCACGATGCGCGGCAGGCGCACGGTTCCACCGTCGACGAGCGGGACCCCGAAGCGCCGGCAAAAGACGCCTAGCACGGCGTCGTCCGCCAAGACTCGCAAGTCGCACCAAAGCGCAAGCTCCAGGCCACCGGCGACCGCGTATCCTTCCACGGCGGCAATGGCGGGCTTGGCAAGCGTCATGCGCGTCGGTCCCATCGGCCCGTCCCCATGGGGCTCGAAGCGGTTCCCTTCGGCGCGGGCGAGTGCCGCCAGGTCAGCGCCCGCGCAAAAGGTGCCTTCCTTGCCGCTCAAGACCGCCACCTTGGCCGAAGCATTGGCTTCGAACTCCCGGAAGGCTTGGGCCAGCTCCTCCGCGCATGCCCGGTTCACCGCATTGCGGACCTCGGGGCGGTTGATGGTTATCAATGCCACCTCGCCGTCCTGCTCGACCTCGACCAGTGGCATGTTTCCTCCTAAACCTGGTCGCGCAGCGCTCTGCGCAGGACCTTGCCGACGGCGGATTTGGGCAGCGGCCCCGATATCCGGATTTCCTTGGGCACTTTGTACCCGGCGAGGCGCTGGCGCGCGAACTCGCGCAGCTCGTGCTCGCTCGCCTCGTGCCCCGGTCGAAGCGTCACGAAGGCTACGACCGCCTCCACCCACTTGGGGTCGGGGCGTCCGACCACGCCGCACTCGGCCACCGCCGGATGGGCGAGAAGCGCGTCCTCGACTTCACGCGGGTAGACGTTGTAGCCGCCGGTGACGATCATGTCGGAGGATCGGTCGACCAGATACAGATAGCCGCGCTCGTCGAAGTAGCCGAGGTCACGGGTACGGACCTTGCCCGGCGCCAGGAAGGTCTTCGCGTTCAGCTCAGGGGCGTCGAGGTATCCGGCCATTACGAAGGGCGCCTCCACGGTTATCTCGCCGATCTCGCCCGCGGGGAGCTCCTCCCCCTCCTTGCCCAATACCTGCACCCGGGCATCCACCGCAGGGCTGCCAGCTGAGCTCAGCAGCTCGGCCGCGGCCAGGTGGTCCTCCGCGGCGAGCACCGAAATGGCCAGTGGCGCCTCGGTCTGCCCGTAGTACTGGGTGAAAATCGGGCCAAGTGCCTCCATCGCCTCTGCGATGGTCGCGGCCGGCATGGGCGATGCTCCGTAGATGACCGACTTCAGCGCCAGGCTGTCCGCGTCGACGCGCGCGTTTGCGAGAAGCATCTGCAGCATGGTGGGCACCAGTGAGGCATGTGTGATTGCTTCCGACTCACAGGCGCGCATGTATTCGCCGGGATCGAAGCCGGGCAGCACATGTGCCCGCCCGCCGCGAAGCCAGAATGGGAGAACGAAGGTGCCCGAGGCGTGAATCAGCGGCGCCGCGTGCACCATGACGTCATTGCGAGCGGGGAAGACCAGGTTGGCCATGATGTTGGCCACGACTCCGGCGTAGCTTGCCTGTGTGTGTATGGCGGCCTTGAGGGTTCCGGTGGTCCCGGAGGTGTAGAGGGCGAGGATGGGGTCGTCCGGCGCGTAGGCGAGCCTAGGACGGGTGGCGCCGGCTCGGTGGGCCAGGTCTAGCAGGTCGGGCTTGCCCGCCTGGTTTGGCCCGAGGGAGTAGAGCGCGAGACCGTCTATGGCCGCCTCCAGCTCGAGTGCCCGCTCGGTGAGCTCGGGCTGGAAGACGACACGCCTGACCCGGGCACCGGTCACCATCGAGATGTGTTCCGCGGGGGCCAGCCGAGCGTTCAGGGGGACCCGGGTCAGGCGCGCCTTTACGGAGGCGAAGTCGAGTGCGATCGTGTTGAGGTGGTTGCCGAAGAGCAGGCCCACGCGTTCGAGTTGCTCGAAGCCGAGTCCGAAAAATGTGTTGGCCAGGCGGCTGGAGAGTTCGTCGACCTCGGCGTAGGTCATCGTCCCTTGAGGCGAGGACACAGCGATCCGACCCCCGTATCGGCGGGCGCCGGCCTCGATCATCTCCACGGTTAGCATCGTGGCCTCCTGTTGGACATGCCGTTTTGGCGCTGCCGCCCCAAAGCTAGCAGCGGCCCGGCCTGGGGTTGGGGCGCCACCGGAAACACGGCCGTCGCCTCGGGGCGGGATACGGCACGAGCATGCGGGATAGGGTTGAATCCGTTGCCGGATCCCCTGGGGAGCATGAATTGAAGTCCTTTGTCCACCTGCACAATCACACCGAATACTCGATGCTCGACGGAGCGGCGAGGATAGGGGATGCGCTGGACAAGGCAGTCAGGGATAGCCAGCCTGCCATGGCCATCACGGATCACGGCAACATGTACGGTGTGCTCGACTTCTACAAGGAGGCAAACCGTCGCGGGGTGAATCCCATCATCGGGATCGAGGCCTACATGGCGGGCGGCAGCCGCTTCGACAGGCCGGCCCGGCGAGGCCGCGTCGACGACTCGCTGGACGGCGAGAGTGGAGCCGAGAAGCTTTACTACCACATCATTCTTCTCGCCGAGAACAACGCCGGCTACAAGAACCTTATAAAGCTGGCCTCGCTCGCATACCTCGAGGGCTACTACTACAAGCCGCGCCTCGATTATGAGCTCCTGGAGGCGCACCACGAGGGGATCATCGCCACAACCGGTTGTTTGGGCGGCCTGGTGCTGCAGTCCTTGATCAGGGACGACAAGAAAGGTGCCTGGGAGCACGCCTCGCGGCTCAAGGACATCTTCGGCCCGGACAACCTCTTCGTGGAGCTGCAGGACCACGGCCTGGCCCTCCAAAAGAAGACAAACCCGCTGCTTGTGGAGCTGGCCCGGGACCTCTCACTTCCACTGCTCGCCACCAACGACGCCCACTACACCCACAGGGAGGACCACAAGGCGCACGATGCGCTCCTGTGTGTGCAAACAGGCGCCATGATGAACGACGAAAAACGCTTCCGCTTCGAGGGCGAGGAGCACTACATCAAGAGCGCCGAGGAGATGCGAGCCCTCTTTGAC
>JAJYPE010000277.1 GCA_021795585.1 Actinomycetes bacterium
AGAGCATGAACAAGCGAAGCGCGGCTCCCCTGGGCGTGTACGTCTTTGCCGCCGATGAACCTGGCGCCGAGCTGGCCCGCTCGGTCGAGGCCGAGGTCTTCCTCGATACCTTCGGGAACACTCCCGTGCAGCTCGCTGCGGAGTACTCGCCCTATGAGGGGCGCACCGTATTTCTTTGCGTGATCGACCACCTACGGCGCGTGCCCGCGGCCGCTATGCGCATCATCGTGCCGACCGCCGATGGGCGGTTGTGCAAGACGTTCGACGACATGTCGCGCCACTGGGGGATGCCCCTAGGCGGGACGACGATTCGCAGTGGGGAGCCTTTCGATTATTCCGCTGCCTGGGATGTAGCCACCCTTGCGGTGGCCAAGGACTATCAAGGTAAGGCGACGGCGGGGATTGTCTCGATCGCCTTGTACGAAGCGGGCGTGCGCGGAATGCGCGAAAGCGGATTCGAGTATGCGGTGGCGATCCTGGACCACAAGGCATATCGCTTTGCGCATTGGGTTTTTAAAGAGGCGTGGCACCCGTTCGACCGCGTGGACGCCATCCCGTATCTGGGGTCTCCAGCGTCGTTCCCGGTCTGGTTCCAGCCCGCGGAGTGGGGACCGCGTCTTCAAATTCGCGAGCCCAGGCTTTACGAGATGATCTTCGATTCGGGCGGGTATGAAGGGGCGATCGACCTGGCCCCCCAGGGTCAGCTATCGGCTCTCGCCGACCAGATTCGGGCGGGCGAAAAGAGCAGGGGTGCAGTGATCGATCTGCGCGAAGAACTCACCATCGACCTGCGCGAGAGGGATGACCAGCGGAGCCCACGAACCTAGTTGTGGATGCCCGCCACGCCGTACCGGCGTTGCCGCAGCTCACGCATCTTGGGAATCAGCTCCTCGTCGGGAACAGGGCGCGACAGATAGTACCCCTGGATCGCATCGCAGCCCAGCACCCTGACGCGGCGTGCCTGATCTGCGGTCTCGACACCCTCGGCTGTAGTGGAGATCCTCAGCGAGCGCGCCATGGCGACGATGGCCGAGATTAGGGTCGCGTCGGGCGAGTCGGGGCGCGCGAGCGCATCCACGAAGCCCTTGTCGATCTTCAGCTTGTCGACCGGGAACTTCGTGAGGTACGCCAGGGAGGAATAGCCGGAGCCAAAATCGTCGATGGCGAGGCGCAGGTTCCTCTCCTTGAGGGATTTGAGGATGGCCGCCGACCGGCCGGGATTTTCCATGACCATGGATTCCGTCAGTTCGATGCAGATCCGGTTGCCCGGAACTCCGTGCTTCACCAATGTCTCGCTGATCTTGTCGGCCAGGCTTTCATCTACCAACTGGGCGGCGGAGAGGTTGACCGCGATGTAGAAGTCGGGACCGACCTCTGGTTGGGTCATCAGTTCCGCCATCTTGGCCACAGAGTGTTCCATAACCCAGTCGCCGATCGGAAGGATGAGCCCACTCTCCTCTGCCAGGGGTATGAAGGTGGTGGGGGGTATGAGGCCGAGGACCGGGTGTTGCCAACGAACCAGGGCCTCGGCGCCTTCTATCGCGTGCGTGTCGCTCCTGACGATTGGCTGGTAAACGAGGAAGAGTTGGCCGGCGCTTATGGCGCTTCTCAACTCGTACTTCATCTCGAGGTACTTTGCGACTTCGGCCTGCATGGAAGCGTTGAAGATGACGACAGTGTCCCGGCCGGCCGACTTCGCCTGGTACATGGCCGTGTCCGCATTGCGGAGCAGCTCGCCCGGGTCGCCCGCGTTAGGGCCGTCGGCGAAGGCCAATCCGAGGCTGCCGGTGATAAATAGACGGTTGTCTTCGAGAGCAAAGGGCTCGTGCAGGCAGTCCCTGAGTCCGAGCGCAATCTGATATCCCAGGTCGACGTCGTTGACGTCGAGGAGCACGACGAGGAATTCGTCGCCGCCGAGGCGCGCGACGATGTCCTGGCGCCTGACATTGGCCCGGAGACGCTCGGCGACTTCCATCAAGAGCCGGTCGCCTTGGCTGTGACCGAAGGTGTCGTTGATCATCTTGAACTGGTCGAGGTCTATGAAGACCAAGGCCAGCGAGGAGTTGGTCATGGGAGCCAGGGCCAGCTGCCGGGCGAGCTTCTCTTCGAGCAGGCGCCGGTTGGGCAGGCCCGTAAGGGCATCATGGGCAGCGGCGTGAGCCAGCTGTTCCTCTGATCTCTTGGAGGTTCGAACGGCTCGCATGACCCGTCCGGTTGCTGTGGCCACCAGGCCGATCTCGACCAGAAAGACGACGGTGCGGTCGGCCAAGGCGGCCGACCTCTCGCCGAAGATAAGGATCGCGGGCACCGAGAGTGAAAGGGCCACCAGCGCTGCCTGAACTCGGACGTAGCCGCGGCCGCTGGAGTCGCGTGTCGAGGAGAGGACCTTCATCGACGGGTCCAAGGCGCATGCACCCGCAAAAATGAATGCGGCACTGTAGGGGACTTCGAGAACTGAGGCCGAGAAGTGCGCCATTGACGCATCGGCGAACATGTATATGGTGTCGCCAATGAACATCGCGACCATGGATGCGAGGAGCAGCCAATACGCGCTCACACGCTTTGCATCCGACGTAAAGGCAATGCGCACCAGTATTGCAACCAGGAATGCCGACATCGCGGGGTAGCTCGAGAGAATTAGCCGCACATGGATGGGAGCGTCCATTTTGGCCAGGTGGGGGCCGATCAAGTAGACCCACGAGATGGCGAGCATGGACAGGCCAAGCATGAGTCCGTCCAAGACCGCGTCAAGGTTGTCGATACGCCCGCTGCGTTCGTGCTTTTTGGTGAAGCCGAGCAGTCCGGCGGCAAGCATCACGTAGCCCGGAATTGTGACAAGATCGGGAAACAGGGGCCTCGAGCTGGTCACATTGCCGAGAGTATTATTTAGATCGGATAGGACGCCTCCAACCAGGAAGA
>JAJYPE010000278.1 GCA_021795585.1 Actinomycetes bacterium
GCGTCATAGCCACATGCAAGAGCCTGCGTTCCTCCGCTCTAGCGGCTGCGGTCGTCGCGTGGCCTATTGGTACCAGTCCATCTTCCAGGCCAACAAGAAAGACCGCTTTCCACTCCAAGCCTTTTGCACGGTGAAATGTAAGCAGTTCCACCCCAGCCGTGCTCCCATCAACTGCCGCCGATCGATCTGCGGCAGTAGCCAGCCAGCCGGCAAGGCCATCTGAGGTCGGAGATGGATCCTGTTGCTGATACTCAAGCGCGCATGACAAGAGCGCTCTTGCGGTATCGGGCTGCATGGGTCCTCGACGCAAACTGCTCTGGCCCCGATCCGAAAGAGCACTTAGATGAGTCACGAGTTCATCGAACGGGGTTCCGCCGGTTGCTCTCCCGACTTGGCCGGAACGCCGGAGCGCACGCTCGAGTCCGGCCAATGCTTCCGCCAGCGCTGGTGGCCCGACAACGCCGGAGGTTCTGATCGGGATGCGGGAGTCCACAAGAGCTTGCCTCACGTTAGTTAGCAAGGCATTGGTCCTTGCCAAGACGGCCAGGCGCGGCCATGCGATGCCGTCTTGGTGAGCCCCGCGCAGTGCCTGGGCGACCCCGAGGGCCTCCTCGACCTCGGAGTCGTACGCCGTGATTACCGGTTCGGGACCGTCGGGTCTCATGGAAACAACAAGAGGCCGACCTTTGTGCAACTGACGCTCAGCTTGTTCAGCATCTGGAAAGGAACCTGCAGTTCCACGCTGACGAGTAGAATCGGCGGCGCGTAGCGGTGTTTCTCTGGCGTGCTTGACTACCTCGTTGTCACCGCCGAAGTGAGCGACCTCCCCGCCGGAATCGGTATCGACTCCCGGCGGACCCCCGGCTCTGTAATCTCCCCTGTCATCATCTGCCAACAGCACCTTTGCTGCGACTCCAACCACCTGCGGCGAGGAACGGTAGTTCTTCGTCAAGAAAACCTCGGCTGCCCCGGGAAAGTGGTCGGTGAACCTGTTCATCAGCTCGGGATCGGAGCCGTTCCATGCATAGATAGCCTGGTCGGGATCTCCAACCACGAATAAGTCGCTGCGCCCCCCCAGCCACGCCGACAACAACCTGAACTGTGCCGGGTTCACATCCTGGAATTCATCTACAAAGAAGTGCCTGTATCGCCACCTGCGCGCGGCCGCGAATCCAGCATCCTGCTCCATCACGCTCGCGCACCGCTCCACCAGGTCATCCATGTCCAGAACGCCGCGGCGACGCTTCTCTGCCTCGTAGCGTTCGAATGCCGCCGCAACGTCAGCCAAACGCACTGGCGGATGTCGGCCAGCAGCAATGGCCCTTTGAACGTACATTTCGGGCGACACGACACGCGCCTTTGCCCACTCGATCTCCCGCGCTATCTCGTGCTCTAGACGACTAACACCACGATCGTCGATCTCTCTTGTCAAGGCAGGCTGTGTGTCGCCAGCGCGATCCACTTCGACCAAGCCCCGAGGCCCTGCGTCAATGTTTCCTTCGAGCACTTCCCCGTCTGTTTCCAACGCGGCATCCGGTGCATTCTGAGCACCCCGCACTGCACCCCGCGTGGCGGAAACAAGATCAATCTCCAGCTCCCGCACCACTTCGCGCAGAATCCTGGACTTGTTTGCCAGCACGTTCAAAGGTCTGATCCACCGGTCTGCCCAGAAGCGCCGGAGTTCCGCGAATGCGATCGAGTGAAACGTACCGGCCGTGACATCCCCCGGCACGCCAAGGGATGCAAGCCTAACGCGCAGCTCAGAAGCCGCCTTTCGGGTAAAGGTAAGAACGAGGGTGTGCTCTGGATCAGCCTTTCCTTCACTGACGCGCCTCGCTACACGGAGGGTGAGAACGCGAGTCTTGCCTGACCCAGCAGGCGCGACGACGCACAGCGGCTCGGCGTCATCGGCAACGGCCGCAGCCTGCTCCTTGTCAAGCCCCGCAAGGTCAAGATCGCCCATTCGCGATTACACTATATGAGAGGTGTGACCCTCATCGATCGAACCTGCGGTTTCAATCTTCTCGGCGATCTTCGAAAATACCACGGCGTAGAGAGCATTCTGGCATTCCTGGTCGAACTCTCGAGCCGGTATGTCATCGGCCCTGGACTGGAAGAAAGCGCGACCGTTGCGGAGATAGCTCAGTTCGGGCATTGGCCCGAACGCCTACCCATCTCGGCCCGGAGGGACCGAGCTTTCCCGCGCATTGCTGCAAGGGGAGATATCCATCTGAGTGCTACAAGCTATCCGTGTGGCTCCGAACACCCCGAACGCCAAGGCGGAGGCGCTGGAGCGGTTCCTTGACGACCACGTCGAGCCGGGCACGGTCCTCATTGCCAACTGCCACAGCTCGAGCCCAGTGACAGCCAAGCGCACTTACGCTCACAAGCGCTTCGTCATCTCGGGGCCCCTAGCCGCGGCCGCCGAGGGGTGCTACCCTCGGTCGGCCCTTCCTGCAGAAGGTGCCCCAGCTACAATTGGCCACGCGCGAAGCTCGGCGCCCCAGCGGAATGGCACTCCTCGGGAAGGGAGATCATGGAATTAGGACTCGCCCACCTGCTCGACACCGGATCGGCCGCCCATGTCCAGGTGAGCCGTGCTATTAATGCCGCCGTGCAAGCGGCGGGCGATCAGCCTCACGCTGACCTGTCCACTCCCGAGGGCCTGTGCCTGGCGCGCAGTCAGCTGAGCACCAGGCCTCCCAGCCCACGTGCCGTCGAGCGCATCGCCCGCTTTGATGAGCACGAAGTCCCGGTGAGGATCATCACGCCCGAGCAGTGCCAGGCCCGGGCCGCTTACCTCCAGATCCATGGAGGAGGGTTCTACATGGACTCGGCCGCTCGAAGTGACACCCGCAACGCCGTCTTGGCCGATGCCGTGGGGATTGCGGTGGTTAGCGTCGACTACCGC
>JAJYPE010000037.1 GCA_021795585.1 Actinomycetes bacterium
GGCGAGACATGCGCCCATCCGGCGAATCGTTGGTGGAGGCGTTCATCGCTGGAGCCAATCGGGCCGGAGTGGCTGTGGACGACATCGGCATGTGTTCCACCGACATGCTCTACTTCGCCTCCGGCCGGCTCGACGAGCCGGGAGCAACTTTCACGGCGTCGCACAATCCCGCGCAGTACAACGGGATCAAGATGTGCCTCGCTGGCGCCCGCCCCGTAGGCGAGCAGACCGGGTTGGCCCAGGTCAAGGAAGGCGCGCGCGTTTATCTCGCCTCTCGCCCCGAAGCGGCGCCCGATTCCGCCGCCAATCGGAAAGTCGAAATCCTGGACGCTTTTGCCGACCATGTACGGTCCTTCGTCGACGTTGCCGCCCTCCGGTCGTTGAAGGTGGTGTCCGACACCGCCAACGGCATGGGCGGGCTGGTGGTTCCGGCGATCTTCGAGAAGCTGCCGTTTGATCTGACCGTGCTCTATCAGGAGCTGGACGGCAACTTCCCGAATCATCCCGCCGACCCGATCCAGCCCGAGAACCTTGTCGACCTGAAGGGCCGGGTGCTGGCTGACGGTGCCGACGTGGGCTTGGCCTTTGACGGGGATGCGGACCGGGTCTTCTTGGTGGATGACAAGGCCGCACCTCTCTCGGGGTCGCTTACCACCGCGCTCGTCGCCAGGGCGATGCTCGAGGCCAATCCCGGAAGCACGATCCTCTACAACCTCATCTGTTCCAAGGTGGTGCCCGAGGTGGTGACCGAAAACGGCGGGCGGCCGGTGATGACCAGGGTGGGCCACTCGTTCATCAAGGAAGTCATGGCCCAGGAGGGGGCGGTTTTCGGTGGCGAGCATTCCGGCCACTACTACTTCCGGGACAACTACCGCGCTGACTCGGGCATAATCGCCGCGCTCATCGTGCTGGAGCAGATCTCGAAGTCGGGAATGCCGCTGTCGGAGTTGCGCAAGCCGTTCGAGCGCTACAGCGACTCGGGTGAAGTCAACACTCGCGTGAACGACGCCAAGGCCGTGATCGCCTTCATCCGCAACGCCTACGACGGTCGCGCCGAAGTGAACGAGATGGACGGCCTCACGCTGGATTTCGGTGACTGGTGGTTCAACGTCCGGCCCTCCAATACCGAGCCGCTGCTGCGCCTCAACCTCGAGGCGCGCACTCCGGAGGAGGTGGCCTCGCGCCTATCGGAGGTTCTCGCGGTTATCACCAAGGCCGACAGCTTCTAGGAGGGTAGATGGCGCTTGCACCCGAGTTGATCGACTTGATCGTTTGCCCTGACGACAAGGGCGAACTTTGGTATGTGGAGGGCGAGGACGTCCTCTACAACCCACGCATGCGGCGCAGGTACAGGATCGAGGAAGGCATCCCCGTGCTCCTCGTGGAGGAGTCCGAGATCGTGGACGAGGCGGAGGACGCCCGGCTGCGCGATCTGCCTCACACCGTCACCGGCAAAGGCTGAGGCTTCCACTCCACTCCTTTTTTTGTGCGACACTGGTTGCATGCGCCGACCAGGCACGACCTGGCTTCGGTTCGCAACGGATCTTTCACGAGCGCTCCGGCACCCGCCGCTGGGGCGGAGCGTTGGCTTATGGCGGCAAGAAGGCTAGGTAAAGATGAGCGAGTGGCCGTACGAAGCTGCCGATTCGCTGGGCATGTGGGACGTGACCGCTTCGCTGCCCGAACAGGTGGCGGCTGCCGCTGCGCAGGTGGCGGAACTCCCTGGTCTCCCCGACCGCGAGAAGGTGGAGAACATCGTCGTCTTTGGCATGGGCGGCTCCGGAATCGCCGGCGACGTGCTGGTGGCCGCGGCCGGTCCGGTGTTGCCGGTGCCCGCAACGGTGGTCAAGTCCTACACCATCCCGGCTTATGTCTCCACCGGCACCCTCGTCTTTGCCATCTCCTTTTCCGGTGCCACCGAGGAGACCGTCGAGGCCGCGGGCATGGCTCTCGAGCTCGGGGCGCAGGTGGTCTTCATCGCCGCCGGAGGAGAGCTGGCCCAGATGGCGCGCGATACCGGTTCGCTCCTCATCCCGGTGCCAGAATCCATCCCCCAACCTCGCGCGGCCCTGGGGGCCGTCTCGATTCCACCCCTGGCGGTTTTGGACGCCATCGGCCTCTTTCCCGGGGGCGGCTATTGGATAGACCAGACCGTCTCGCAACTGCAGCGTCGCCGTGACCAATTGATCAGCCGGCGCTCCCAGGCCGAGGAGATCGCCCGGCATCTGGAGGGCAAGCTCTCCATGCTGCATTCGGCCGGGTCCGTGGGCAAGGCCGCCACAACCCGCTGGAGGGCGCAGATCAACGAGAACGCCAAGGCCATGGCTTTTGCCTCCATCTACCCGGAGAACTGCCACAACGAGCTTGCCGGGTGGAGCAGCCTGGCCGAGACGACCAAGCGGGACCTCGCCGTTGTGCGGTTGCGCCACGACAACGAGCATCCCCAGATCAACAGGCGCTACGAGATAACCGCCGACTTCATCGACCCCTATGTGCACGAAGCCATCGACGTGCGTGCCCAGGGGGAGGGGGAGCTGGCGCAGTTCTTCGATCTGGCCCTGGTCGGAGACTTCGTCTCCCTGCATCTCGCCGGAGCCTACGGGGTTGACCCGGGGCCGATTCCGGTCCTGAACGCGCTCAAGGCACAGCTGAAGAGCGCGGTGGTCTGAGCCGGGCGGAAACCGCCCTGCCGGGGTGCCGGCATAAGCTGGGATGCCCAAGCAGGATCGACGACAGAAAGCATCAACATGCAATTCGACATAGCCGACATCGGCCTTGCGGAGGCGGGAAGGCGCCGCATCAGCTGGGCCGACTCAGAGATGCCCGTGCTCGCTTCCATACGCGAGCGCTTCGCCCGCGAGAAGCCTCTCACCGGCCAGGTGGTGGCGGCCTGCATGCACATCACCACGGAGACGGCCAACCTGCTGCGCACCCTCAAGGCGGGCGGCGCCGAGGTTTACGCCTGTGCGTCCAACCCGCTCTCCACCCAGGACGACGTGGCCGCGGCTCTCGTCAAGTACGAGCAGATCCCGGTCTTCGCCATACGCGGCGAGGACGACGCCACCTACTACTCCCACATCGACGCCGTGCTCGACGCGCACCCAACCATCACGATGGATGACGGTTGCGACCTTGTGACCCGCCTCCACACGAAGCGCCCTGAGCAACTCGGTGAGATGGTCGGCGGAACCGAGGAGACCACCACCGGCGTAATCCGCCTGCGAGCCATGGAGGCATCCGGCGCGCTCAAGTACCCGATCGTGGCGGTCAACGATGCCGACACCAAGCACATGTTCGACAACCGCTACGGCACCGGCCAGTCCACTCTGGATGGAATCATCCGCGCCACCAACGTCCTGCTTGCGGGCAAGGTGTTCGTCGTTGCCGGCTACGGCTACTGCGGCAAGGGAGTCGCCTCCCGTGCGCGCGGCATGGGCGCTCAGGTGGTGGTGACCGAAGTCGACCCCATACGCGCCCTGGAGGCGGTCATGGACGGTTTCAGGGTCGAGCCCATGGACGAGGCCGCTCAGGAGGGCGATATCTTCGTCACCGTCACCGGAGACCGTGACGTTATCGCCGAGCAGCATTTCGAGGTGATGAAGGACGGGGCGATCCTGGCCAACTCCGGGCACTTCGACATCGAGATCGACCTGAAGGCTCTTGGCGCCATGGCCGGAGGCGAAAGGCGACGCGAGGTCAAGCCCATGGTGGAGGAGTACCTTGTCCCCCGAGAGGGTGGTGATGCGCGGATCCGGGTGGTCGCCGAGGGGCGTCTGGTGAATCTGGGCGCGGCCGAGGGCCATCCCGCGGCGGTCATGGACATGAGCTTCGCCAACCAGGCTCTCGCCGGTGAGTGGGTGGCCATTCGCTCCGCCGAACTTGGCGACAAGGTATACGACGTGCCCCGCGAGATCGACGACCAGGTGGCACTGCTGAAGCTCCGTTCGATGGGAATCACCATCGACGAGTTGACCGATGCCCAGCGGGAGTACCTGACCTCCTGGCAACACGGCACCTGAAATCGTCTCATATGCCGCCACCAGGGAGCTTTATCCTTGCGAAGCGTGGTATTCTGCCATATCTTGAAGGCAAGGCCCTGGATCGGCCCCGCCGAGGCCGCGGCCTAGACGGCAAAAGGAGGAGATTTGGACTTTTCGTTCAAGACCAAGGGCGTTTCCCTCTCCGACGCAGATCGGGACGTGATTCGCGAAAAGTTCTCTCGCCTCAACCAACTGGCTGATGCCAATGCCCGCGTCGAGGTGAAGCTTTTCGAGGAGCGCAATCCGAGCATCCCCGAGAAGGAGATCTGCGAGGTGACCGTGCATTCGCCTGGGGTGGTGGTGCGTGCAAAAGGGTCGGGGATCGGAGTTCTCGCAGCGGCGGATCGTGTCTATGATCGCCTGGAGCACAGGCTGGAAAGGCTGAAGGGGAAGTTGGTCGACAGGTCCCAGCCCCAGCATCGTGCCCCAAAGGTTGCGCCCGAGGTCCCCGAGGAAGAGAGCTTCGACGAACTCGCCCTGCTCGGCGGGGCCAGGATTGTCAAGTCCAAAACCTTCAAAATCACGACCATGACGCCCGCGGAGGCGGCGCTGCAGATGCAGCTGCTCAGCCATAGCTTCTACTTCTTCACCAACCACGAGACGGGCCGGCCGGCCGTGGTGTATCAGCGCAACGACGGGAACGTCGGCCTGATTGACGCGGTGGACAACTTCTAGCCCGCAAAGGGGTGTGGGAATGAGCCCCCACCCCTTTGAATCAGCAGCTCGCTTGCCGGTCAAGAGAGCCAAGCACGCGCCGTTGGGTACGATTGTTAACCAATGAGCGTGTTTTCCAAGGTACTAAGGGCGGGCGAGGGCAAGAAGCTGCGCCGGCTGGCCGAGATAGTGCCGATGATCAATGAGCTGGAGCCCGAGATCGAGGCGCTGAGCGACGCCGAGCTCCGCAGCAAGACCGACGAGTTCAAGGCAAGGCTGGCCGAGGGCGAGGACCTGGACGACCTTCTGGTCGAGGCGTTCGCGGTCGTTCGCGAGGCGGCCAAGCGAACCATCGGGCAGCGCCCGTACGACGTGCAGCTGATGGGCGGGATGGCGCTTCATTTCGGCTGGATCGCGGAGATGAAGACCGGCGAGGGCAAGACGCTGGTCTCCTCGCTTCCCGTCTACCTGAACGCCTTGGAAGGGCGTGGCGTCCACGTCGTCACCGTGAACGATTACCTATCCACCCGCGACTCGGTATGGATGGGACAGATCTACGAGTTCCTCGGGCTTTCGGTCGGCTTGGTGCTCCCCTCGATGGAGGATCCCGTCGAGCGGCGCGCCGCCTACCAAGCGGACGTCACCTATGGCACCAATACCGAATTCGGCTTCGACTACCTGCGCGACAACATGGCCAAGAGCCTGCCCGAGCTGGTTCAGCGGGGGCACATCTATGCCATCGTCGACGAGGTGGACTCCATCCTCATCGACGAGGCCCGGACTCCGCTGATCATTGCCGGCCCAACTGGTGATCCGCCCCAGGTCTACTACCAGTTCGCCTCCATCGTGCGGACCCTGAGGCGGGGTGTCGACTACGAGGTGGACGAGGAGAAGAAGATCGTCTATCCGAACGAGAGCGGCATCGACAAGGTCGAAAGCGCCCTCCAGGTCGCGAACCTCTACGACCCGAGCATCGTCGACCACCTCCATCAGCTCACCCAGGCGCTTCGCGCCAAGGAGCTTTATCAACGGGACAAGGACTACATCGTCGACCACGGCGATGTGAAGATCGTCGACGAGTTCACCGGACGAATCCTGGAGGGAAGGCGCTGGTCCGAAGGGCTCCACCAGGCGGTGGAGGCCAAGGAACGGGTGAAGATCAAGGAGGAGAACCACACCTGGGCCACGGTCACCCTGCAGAACTACTTCCGCATGTACGAGAAGCTGGCGGGGATGACCGGAACCGCCGAGACCGAGGCCGCCGAGTTCGCGGGCACCTACAACCTGCAGGTGGTGCCGATCCCCACCAACGCTGAGGTTCGGCGCGAGGACTTTGCGGATTTGGTCTACAAGACCGAGCACGCCAAATTCCTGGCCGTGGCCGACGACATCGAAGAACGCTATAGCGAGGGCCAGCCGGTTCTGGTCGGCACCGCTTCGGTGGCAAAGTCCGAGCTGCTGTCTCACTATCTGACCCAGAAGGGCATACCCCACCAGGTGCTGAATGCGAAGCAGCATCAGCGTGAGGCGGCGATCGTCGCCCAGGCGGGGCGCCTCAAGGGTGTCACCGTGGCCACCAACATGGCCGGCCGCGGCGTCGACATCCTGCTGGGCGGCAACCCCGAGGGCCTTGCCGACAACGAGATGGCCGCCCGCGGACTGACGCCGGCGGACGAGGATTATGCCGCCACCCGTGCGGAGTTGCTGGCCAAGTTCAAGGAGGAGTGCGCTCAGGAGGCCTCCCAGATTCGCGAGCTGGGGGGACTGTACGTTCTTGGCTCCGAGCGGCACGAGTCGCGCCGAATCGACAACCAGCTGCGTGGCCGCTCCGGCCGTCAGGGCGATCCCGGAGAGTCGCGCTTTTTCCTCTCGCTGCAGGACGACCTCATGCGCCTTTTCGCCACCGGCGCGGTCTCCTCAATCCTTGAGCGCACCTTCCCGGATGAGCTGCCCATCGAGAACCGAATGGTCTCACGGGCGATCGAGCGCGCCCAGACGACGGTCGAGGGCAAGAATGCCGAGATCCGCAAGGAAGTGCTCAAGTACGACGAAGTCTTGAACGAGCAGCGCAAGGTGATCTATGCAAGGCGGCTCGAGGTGCTGGAGGGTGAGGACCTTCGCGCCCGCACCCTCGAGGTACTGGAGGAGGCTCTCGACCGGGTGGTCGAGGAGACCTGCCCTGGGGATTTCTCCGAGAACTGGGAGTTCGAGCGCCTGCTTGCGGAAGCCACACAGATCTACCCGACTGAGTTCCACTTGGAGGACCTGCAGGAGGCGGTCTCCAAGGAGCAGCTCGTCGAGAGCCTCCTCGCCGAAGCCACCGAGCACTACCAGTCGCGCGAGGCCGAGATTCCCGGCGGGGCCGAGACCATGCGTGCGGTGGAGCGCGAGGCGATGCTGAACGCGATCGACATGCGCTGGCGTGAGCACCTGGCCGAGATGGACTACTTGCGCGAGGGCATCAACCTGCGTGCGATGGGCCAACAGGATCCCCTGGTTGCCTGGCAGCGTGAAGGTTTCGAGATGTTCGGCAAGCTGGTCGAACTCATCGACACGGACTATCTCCGCTACGTGATGCGCATGGAGGTCGTGGTGGAGGCGCCCGCTTTGGCGATCGGCACCGACCTGGCGCAGGCCTTCTATCAAAGTGCCCAATCTGAGGTGTCCGAATTGGCCCAGGACGCAACCGGACCGGTGACCGGGCTGGAGGCGTTTTCCCTGGGTGGCGAGGTCGTCGTGCCCGATGTGGCTCACAAGCTGGGTCGGAACGACAAGTGCTGGTGCGGCAGCGGAAAGAAGTACAAGCACTGCCACGGCGCCGCCGTCGACTAGATTGGAGTGCCGGTCTCGTCGACAGAAGTCGGCGTCTAGGTCCCATTGTCTAGCGCGGACGGTTACTGCAGGTTGCGATCCTACTCAGACGAGCTAGAGGCCCTGGCGAAGCGCGTTAGCGAGGCAAGGGAGTACCTCAAGGTCGACAGGTCTACCCCTCGCCTGGCGGAGCTGGAGGCGATCGTCGCCTCTCCCGACCTTTGGAACGACCCCGAGCGCGGGCGCACCCTCACCGGCGAGTACAACTTGCTACTGGACGACAAGAGGACGGTGGAAAGCCTGGAGACAAAGCTGGGCGACCTGAGGGCCCTAGAGGAGCTCTTGGGTGAGGATGAGGATCCGGTCCTGGCCGCAGAGTACACCGAGGAGGTCGGCAAGCTCTCCAAGCGCCTGGACGAGTTGGAAATGCGGGCGCTCTTCTCGGGTGAGCACGACGAGAGCGACGCCATTCTGGAGATCAAGCCGCGCGCCGGGGGCACTGACGCTCAAGACTGGGCAGAGATGTTGGTGCGCATGTACCAGCGCTGGGCCGATACCAGCGGATACGAATTCGAGATCGACGACATCTCGCCAGGCCAAGAGGCCGGAATACTTTCGGCGACGATCGTGGTCCGCGGACGCTACGCCTACGGCATGCTGCAGGGGGAACGGGGAGTTCATCGGCTGGTGCGGATGTCGCCCTTCAATGCCAAGCACTCGCGCGAGACCTCCTTTGCCCTGGTGCAGGTGTTTCCTCTCACCGAGGCGGTCACAGAAGTGCAGATCGACGAAAAAGAGCTGCGCATCGACACCTATCGCTCCTCGGGCGCAGGGGGCCAGCACGTCAACGTCACCGATTCGGCGGTGCGGATCACCCACCTTCCCACCGGGATAGTGGTTTCCTGCCAGAACGAGCGTTCTCAGCACCAGAACAAGGCCAAGGCCATGCAGTTTTTAGCCGCCAAGCTGCTCGACCTCGAAGAGGAGAACAGGCGGCAGGCGCGTGAGGTGATGGCGGGTTCGGCGCAGGAGATGAGCTGGGGCAACCAGATCCGCTCCTACGTTCTCGCCCCTTATCAGCTTGTCAAGGACCTGCGCACCGGCTTCGAGACCGGAGCGGTGGATGGGGTTCTCGACGGCGAAGTCTCACCCTTCATGGAGGCATACCTGAGGTGGAACAGGAGTCAGTCGCAGTAGGCACCCTCGGGCCGGCAACGTCCGGCCCTGGGCACGATTTTGGACGGGTCGCGTGATAAAAGTTGACCGTGTAACCAAGTCTTACAAGGCTGGGCAGTACGCATTGAGGGACTGCTCGCTCACCATCCAGCGGGGCGAGTTCGTCTTCCTCGTTGGCCCTTCGGGGTCGGGCAAGACGTCGCTGCTCCGGCTGATGCTGCGCGAGGAGCGTCCCGACGCGGGCCACATCTTCGTGGCGGGCAAGGACCTAGGGGCAATGCCGGATTGGAAGGTGCCCTTCTTCCGTCGGAACATCGGGGCGATCTTCCAGGATTACCGGCTCCTACCGAACAAGACCGCTTCTGAGAACGTCGCCTTCGCGCTCGAGGTCACGGGAAAGCCCAAGAGGGTGATCGCGAGTCAGGTGCCACAGATGCTGGAGCTGGTCGGCTTGGCCGACAAGGCGCAGCGCCTGCCTTCGGAGTTGTCCGGAGGCGAGCAACAGCGCGTGGCCATTGCCCGCGCCTTCATCAACAAGCCGCTGATCCTGCTCGCGGACGAGCCCACGGGAAATCTCGACCCCGACACCACCTGGGGCGTCATGCGTCTGCTGGAGAGGATCAACCGCACCGGCACAACTGTTTTGATGGCCACTCACGACGTCGGCATCGTCGATTCCATGCGCCGGCGCGTTATCGAGCTGGATCACGGTGTCATCACTCGTGACCAGGTAAGAGGTGTCTACGGCCTGGGCTGATCGGCCCTTTCCGCAGGAAGGACTATTGATTTGGCATTTTCCGTTGATTACGTGGTTCGGGAGACCGCGGCCAACGTTTGGCGCAACCGGCTGATGAGCCTTGCGGCGGTGCTCACCATCGCCGTTTCGTTGGCCCTGGTCGGCTCGGCTCTGCTCATCAAGCAGGGGGTGTCCGTTGCCACCAGCCAGTGGCAAGGGGGTACGCAGCTGCTCATATTCCTGCAGCCAAATGCCTCCGCCGCCCAGACCTCGGCGATAGCCGACCAGCTGAAGGCTACTTCGGCGGTGAAGAGCTACTACTACTTCGACCAGGCCAAGTCGTGGTCGGAGTTCAAGCGCCTGATGGCCAATCAGCCGGACCTGCTGAACTCGGTGACCGAGTCCCAGATCCCGCCTTCCTTCAGGGTGTCGCTCAAGAACCCCGCTGAGGCGCCCGCCATCGGCCAGATATTCAATCAGCAGGTGGGCGTGCGCAACGTCGAATACAACCGCGCCGCAATCAACACGATGCTTCGGATCTCCTCCATCGCCCAGTTCGTGATCCTCGGGTTGGCCACGGTGCTGCTCCTGTCCGCAACGGCGCTGATTCTGAACGTCATCCGCGTGGCCATCTTCTCGCGAAGACGGGAGGTGGCGGTCATGAAGCTGGTGGGGGCCACCAACTGGTTCATCCGAGTCCCATTCATGCTCGAGGGCCTTATTCAGGGCCTGGCTGGAGCGGTGGTGGCTGCACTGGCGGTGATCGGGGTGCGCTCCATGGTCTCCTACATGATCATGCACTTCAAGGTGCAGCTGCTCTCCTCCTTCGTCGTTTCCACTCACGACCTGGCCATGACCGAGCTGTTCGTGGTCCTGATCGGAGCTGTGGTGGGGGCAGCCGGCTCGGCTCTGGCGGTAAGGCGCTACCTGGAGGTCTGACCAACCCATACGGGGTGCGGCGCGGTTCGGGCCTCGGGGCCTGTTTCTGCGGCGGTTTACTCTCCCTTTGGAACCCTGCCGCACGCTGGGGGTACACTCTCAAGCGTACGGAAGCACTCCTGGAGGATCCCCATGAACGACAACCTGGTGGCCGTTGCCCGGTCGCACAGCTTGGCCGACCTTCTTCGCCGCTCGGCTGCACGATTTCCGGACAAGACGGCGCTGATCGACGGGGAGACCTCCCTCACCTTCGCCCAGCTCGATGCGGCGGTGAGCGCCACGGCCGGAGCCCTGCTTGATCGCGGACTTGCCAAGGGCGACCGCCTGGCCGTGCTGTCGCGCAATTCCTGGCAGTTCGTGGTGCTCTCCTTTGCCTGTGCGCGGGCGGGCATCATGTTCGTGCCCATCAATTTCATGCTCAAGGCCAACGAGGTCGATTTCATCCTCGAACACTCCGAAGCGATCGCGGTGGTGGCCGATGACGGTGCGTTGCAGGCCACACTGGCCGAGGCGCTCGACCTGGCCGGCATCAAGCCCGTCTTGTGCGGCTGGATTGGCCCGGAGGGATCGCCGGTTCCCGATGGATGGGAGAGTGTCTCCGACTGGGCAAGGGGCGTTGCCCGTGAGATCGAGGTGGTGGTTGGCGACGACGACCCGATCCGCATCATGTACACCTCTGGCACCGAGTCCCGGCCCAAGGGCGCTCTCTCCTCCAGCCGCTCGCTCATCACCGAATACGTGAGCTCCATAGTGGATGGTGGCATGTCCGCCGACGACGTCGACCTGCACACCCTGCCGCTATATCACTGCGCTCAGCTGGACTGCTTCCTGGGCCCGGACATCTATCTCGGCGTCACCAGCATCGTCGTGCCCGCCCCCGATCCCGCCACGGTGCTTCGCCTCATCGAGGAGTACAAGGTGACCAAGTACTTCGCGCCGCCCACTGTGTGGATCTCCTTGCTGCGTCATCCGGACTTCGACCGCCGCGACCTTTCCTCGTTGCGCAAGGGGTACTACGGCGCATCCCCGATGCCGGTGGAGGTGCTTAGGGAGATCCAGAGCCGACTTCCCAACCTGCGGCTGTGGAACTTCTACGGCCAGACCGAGATGGCACCGGTGGCCACCATCCTCCCGCCCGAGGAGCAGGTTGAATTCGCCGGCTCCGCCGGCCGCGCGGTTCTCAATGTGGAGACCCGGGTCGTGGACGACAACGACCGGCCGGTGCCTCCGGGGGTGATCGGCGAGGTCGTCCACCGCAGCCCGCATGCGACACTTGGCTACTACAAGGATCCCGAGAAGACCGCCGCGGCCTTCTCCAACGGCTGGTTCCACTCCGGGGACCTGGGCGTCATGTCCGAGGAGGGCCGGCTCAGCATCGTCGACCGGAAGAAGGACATGATCAAGACCGGAGGAGAGAACGTAGCCTCTCGGGAGGTCGAGGAAGCCGTCTATCTGCACCCAGACGTCGCGGAAGTGGCGGTCTTCGGCCTGCCGGACCCCAAATGGGTCGAGGCGGTCACAGCGGTGGTGGTGCTCAAGCCCGGAGCGGTTGCGACGGGTGAGGAGATCCGCTCATTCCTGGCCGGCCGCCTTGCCGGGTACAAGGTGCCCAAGGCGATCTTCGTAGCCGCCTCGCTGCCCAAGAACCCCAGCGGCAAGATCCTGAAGCGAGAGCTTCGCCAGGACTACTCGGCCGGGCCCGGCCAGGGCTGAAGGCCGCTCATGGCTCGGCGTTGAGATCGGCCGGAGCCGACGCTCAGAACGAGACCGTGCTCCATGTGGACCCACCGTTGCCGGTTATGTACATCTGGCTTTGAACCTGCCCGCTGTTGGCGTCGCCTGGCGAGCCGAGGATGCAGAAGGCCTGGGTGGCGGTCGTGTAACCCAGATCCAAGATCGGGTACCCACCGGCCGCAAGCGGTGAGGAGCCGAAGGTGAAGGTCTTCCAGGTCTTGCCACCATCGGTGCTCGAGTAGATGAAGGACGCGCCCGATATGGCGGACACCGAGATGTTGCTGGAGGAGCCGGCGGCCACGGCGCTGAGGTCCCCCGGGAATGGCGGTGCCGTGAGGGTCTGCCAGGAGCCCCCGGCGTTGGTGGAGAGTTCGACCTGCTTCTGCGAACTGCCCGCCGCCACGCCCAACGAGCAGGCCGCCACGATTCCCTCGCTGGAGCCGTTGAGGAAGAGGCTGCCGATCGTGGCGCCGCCCGTGACGCCGCCG
>JAJYPE010000279.1 GCA_021795585.1 Actinomycetes bacterium
TCCTCCTGTGCTAAATGACGATCTTCCGTCGCGCCATGTGGCGCAAGCTAGTTACCGTCTAGTAACAATAGCATCGTTCGCCCTCCAAGCTAATCCCCGCGCAACGGCGCTACAAGGATCGGCGCTACAAGGATCGGCGCTGCTGCGGGGCGGAGTGGATCCCGGCGGGCAGCTTGCGCTCGAGGCGGGGGTCCTGGCCGGAGAAGAACTCCTCGATGAGGTTCAGGACCGCGCGCGCCGCCGCCGAATGCTGGATCTTGGTTCGCCGGGCGATCCCGACCCGCCTGGGGGGGAGGCCCTCGATGGGCACCACGCCGAAGCGGCCGTTGAGAAAGGCCGGGATGGAGGTGGCCGGCGCGATGGTCGGGGCAAAACCGTCGAAGGCCATCGAGGCGAGAAGGCGGATGCCGTCGATTTCGGCTCGCGGGACCAGGGTGATGCCGACCTGGGTGGCGATGAGCTCGACCTGGTCACGGAAGTGGGTCCCCCTCGGGGGAAGCAGGAGGGGGAGCTGGTCGAGGTCTGCGATGGTCACGACGCTCTTGGCCGCCAGAGGGTCTTCCTTGGTGGTGATCAGAACAAGGGGCTCCTCGAACAAGGTCCGGAACACCAGCTCCTCGAGGTTGAAGGGGCGGGTCATGACGGCGAACTCGAAGGAGTTGGAGTGCACGCGGGCCTCGAGGGTGGTGTTTGTACCCTCCGTGATCTCCAGACGGACGTTCGGATGGCGCTTGCCGAGTTCCTCCATCAGGATGGGCACGAACCAGCGTGCCACCGTGCCGATCATCCCCACCCGGACCCGGCCGCGGACGTCGTTGCGCAGCGCCGAGATGTCCGAGTCGATCGCCTCGAGCTCGGAGAGGAGCCTTCTCGCCCGCATGGCCACCGCCTCGCCTTCCTGGGTGAGTTTGCCGGTGCGCCGATCGACGAGGATGGCTCCCACCGCATCCTCCAGCCTGGCGAGATGGGCGGAGACGTTCGACTGCACGGTTCCGAGGACCGACGCGGCCTGGGAAAAGGACTTGACGTCTTCGATCGCCAAAAGTGTTCTCAACTGCCGGAGCTCAATCATAAAAAACGATTCTAACTATCTGGCCGTACGTAATATTCGATAGGGAGGCGGCGCATATTATGGACTCAGCAAGGAAATGGATCCCCCCTCCAACTTGCGATACTGAAAGAAGCCGGCTCCCCCCGCCGGCTTCTTTTCTTTAACCCGCTCTTTCCCGGCTGGATCCGCGGCGGGCGCGGCGGTCTGGAACGGCCGCCTCGAAGGCGTCTTTAGGCTGGAGTCATGCCGATAGCCCCCTTGGATACGCCGCGCCGACTCGGCTCGGCCCGCTTCAGGGCCGGGCTCGCTCTTGCCCGAGGTGCGGGCTGGCTCTCCCGAACCGCCGGAGTAGGCAGCGGTACGGCCCTGGCCGGTAGGGTCTTGCAGGCCGTGGCACCCGGATGCCTGGCCGAGGCGTCGGCGGGCCTCGCGAGCGTGCTGGTAAGCGCCACCAACGGCAAGACAACCACCACCGCCATGGTGGCCGCCGCTCTTGGCACGGAGCACGAGGTGGTGTCCAACTCGCTAGGCAACAATATGACGGCGGGAATCGCCGAGGCTCTGACCCACCGAGGTGGCGCCACCCATGCCGCCATCGAGGTGGACGAAGCCCACCTGCCCTCGGTTATGGAGGCAACCCGACCGGTGGGCGTGGTGCTGATGAACCTCTCCCGCGATCAGCTCGACCGGGTTTCGGAGGTGCGCCGCATCGCCGATCGCTGGCGGGAGGCGATCGCGGCCCACCCTGAATGCACGGTGGTGGCGAACGTCTCCGATCCCATGATCGCCTACGCGGTCGAAGCTGCGCCCAAGCTGGTGGCGGTGGAGCTCCCGGCCGGATGGCGGCTGGATGCAACCGTCTGCCCGCGCTGTGACACACCGCTCGCCTTCACCGGCGAATCCTATTCCTGCCCGGGCTGTGGATTTTCGCAGCCCGAGGCGCAATGGAGATTGCGGGGAACCACCCTGGAGGGGCCCCAAGGCCTTACCGTGCCTCTTGCCACCGCCCTGCCCGGCGCGTTCAATCTCTCCAATGCCGCGATGGCGGTCGCCTTGGCCGGCTCGCTCGGCCTGGACGTACGCGCCGCCGCGGAGGCGATAGCCGAAATTGCCGAGGTGAAGGGCCGCTTCGCCCGGCGCCGGGTGGCGGGCCGGGTGGTGACGCTCCTGATGGCGAAGAACCCGGCGGGCTGGCAGGCGACCGTCGCCATGCTGGCCGGGGACCAAAGGCCGGTGGTGCTGGCCATCAATGCGGAGATTGCCGACGGCCGGGACACCTCCTGGCTCTACGACGTCGATTTCACCCCGCTCGCTTCCCGCCAGGTCTTTGCCTGCGGGCGGAGGAGGCACGATTTGTCCACCCGCCTCGGTTACGACGGGGTGAAGCACGCCTGCCTGGAGAGCGAGCTCGAGGCCATTTCCTCTTGCGGTGGTGCGGAGGCGGTCTATGTGGGCAACTACACCGCATTCCAGGCAATGCGCAAGCGGATCGGCAGGCAAGGTTGATGGTGACGGGGACCAAGGAGAGGATCCGGGTGGCGCTGGTCTATCCGGATCTGCTCGGGACCTACGGCGATTCGGGCAACGCCCAGGTTCTGGCGGTACGCGCCCGTATGCACGGCCTTCAGGCCGAGCTGATCGCCGTCGGCTCCGATGATCGGATCCCCGACGACGCCGACGTCTATGTGATCGGGGGTGGCGAAGACGGCCCCCAGCAGGCCGCTGTCGCCGCCGCCAAGCGCGACGGCGCCTTGGAGCGGGCTCTGGAAGGCGGCGCACAGCTGGTTGCGATCTGCGCTGGCATGCAGATCCTGGGGCAGGCCTTCTCGACCGCGGAC
>JAJYPE010000280.1 GCA_021795585.1 Actinomycetes bacterium
AGCCTGCGGGCGGCGCAGCAGAACCGGACGGCGGCTCGGCTGATTGGAATCGACGTCAACCGGGTCTCGGCAATCACCTTCGGGATCGGCGTCGCGGTTACGGCCGCGGGTGGAATGGTTTTCGGGGCGACAACCTCGTTCAACGCCAACTCCAGTGCGGATCTCATCTCCCGGCTGTTGACCATCATCATCCTTGGTGGGATGGGCAGCATCGGCGGGGCGATGGGCGCGTCGGTCCTGATGTTGGTGGTCGAGGCCCTGGTGTCGACCTTCTGGTCTCCCACTTGGGCGACGCTCGTCTTCTACGCGGTTCTGGTGGTGGTGTTGGCAATACGCCCCACGGGACTTTTCGGTCAGAAAGCAGTGAGGGCTCAGTAGTGGCAATCGTAAGTGCCAGGGCAAAGCCGATCTCCAAAGCCAAGGTGGTGGTCGTCGTGGCCGCCATTGCGGTGATCGCCGTCTTCCCGTTGGTGTTCACCAACCCGGCGGTCACCGAGATCGCAATCTTCGCACTCATGTTCATGGCCACCTCAGAGGCATGGAACGGCTTCGCCGGCTGGTCGGGCTATTTCTCGCTCGGCCACGCCGCCTTCTTCGGGGTGGGCGCCTACACGTTTGCCATCATCGCCGACGACTACAAGCTGCCTGCTGGATCGGGGCTCTTCCTGCTCATGCCGGTGGCCGGGTTGGCCGCGATGGTGGCCGCCGTACTGGTCGGAGCCGTAGCGCTCCGCACCAAACGGCACACGTTCGTGGTTATCACCATCGGCGTCTTCTTCATCTTCCAGCTGCTCGGATACAATCTCTCGATTACTGCCGGAGCTGCGGGCCTGCAGGTGCCCACCCCTTACAACTGGAACGCGGCCACCTTCAACAACCCCTTCTACTACGCGGCGGCGATCCTTCTCGGTTTCACGGTTGCCCTCTACTGGCTGATCCGGCGGTCAGCCTTTGGGTTGCAGCTGCTCTCAATCCGTGACGACGAGGAGCGCGCCAAGGGTCTGGGAGTGCCCGTCTGGCGAGTGAAGCTCTCGGCATTCGTGATCTCATCCTTCCCGGTGGGGATGGCCGGGGCGCTCTTCGCGTTCCTGATCGGCCAGATCTATCCGAACACGGTCTTCAACCCCCTTTTCGACCTCTCCTGGGCGTTGATGACCCTGGTTGGCGGGATAGGCACCATTGCGGGGCCGCTTCTCGGCGGCGTGGTGCTGGAGTCTGTTCAGCAGTACTTGAACCTCTATCTCTCCAACGTGGACATCTATTTGATCGTCTACGGGGTCGTCTTTCTGGCGGTGATGTTCTGGATGCCACGAGGTGTGGTGCCGACACTCGGAGACGCACTGCGGCGGCGCCGCTCCGCCAGGCCGACGAGCCTCGCCTCAGCGGGCGGTCAACCGGCGCCTGGGCCACAAGGGAGTCAGGGCACAGGCTCGCTAGCGGCTGCGGTGCGGGAGGGTGGAAAGTGACGGTCTTGCTCGAGGTAGCCGGGATCGAGAAGTCATTCGGCGGCATCCGTGCCCTGAACGGCTGCTCTTTCACAGTCGAGAAGGGAACGATCCACGGGCTGATCGGACCGAACGGCTCGGGGAAGACGACCCTCTTCAACGTTCTGACCGGCTACGAAGCCCCCGACTCGGGAGAGGTGCGTCTGGACGGCGTTCCGATAACCGGCCTGGGGCCGGGCAAGATTTTCCGGCTGGGCGTCGGCCGCACCTTCCAACTGACACGGGTTTTCACCCGTCTCTCGGTGCTCGATAACATGCTGATTGCCGCGCAACACCAGCACAAGTGGCTGCGCTCGGCACTGCGCAGCCCCGGGCAGGGTGGCGAGCGCGCCAAGGCGATGGAACTGCTCGATTTCGTGGGCATCGCCCGCCTGGCCGAACTGGAGGCCGGCTCGCTCTCCTACGGGCAGCGCAAGCTGCTCGAGCTGGCTTACCTGCTGATGGCCGACCCCGACGTTCTGTTACTCGACGAGCCGGCCGGGGGGGGTCAATCCGACTCTGATCAACCAGCTGGCCGACAAGATCAAGGAGCTCAATACCGCGGGCAAGACGATCTTGGTGGTGGAGCACAACATGGAGTTCGTTATGGGTATCTGCGGCCGCATAACGGTCATGCACCAGGGGCGGGCGCTATTGACCGACGTGCCGGCCGCGGTGCGCAGCGATCCGAGGGTGCTGGACGCCTACCTGGGCGGCTCCGAAGAAGAGGCCGAAGACGTGGGCGTGCAGGCGGGATCCGCACAGGCCGAGGGAGGCTCGAAGTGAGCGGTGGCGATGTGATGCTCTCCTTGAGCGGCGTCTGTGCCGGTTACGGCGGTGGCGACGTGCTCCAGGGGGTCGATTTCGACGTTTACAAGGGTGGCATAACCTGCATCGTCGGCCCCAACGGCGCCGGCAAGTCGACACTTTTGGCCGCGATCACGGGCCTGCTAAAGCCTCGCTTGGGTGAGGTGCGCCTGAACGGGGAGTCAATAGGCGGCCTTACTCCGAGGCAGGTGCTCTCCCGCGGCGTCGTCCTGGTTCCCCAGAACCACTCCCTGTTTCCGGATATGACGGTGTATGAGAACGTCGAGCTGGGGGCATACACGATCAAGGACCGGCAGGTGGCGCGGGAGCGCCTGGAGAGGATCGCGGACATGTTCCCGGTGGTGCGCACCAAAGGCAGGGAAAAGGCCGGGTCGCTCTCGGGCGGACAGCAACGCCTGGTGGAGTTCGCGCGTTGCCTGATGCTTGACCCGTCGCTGGTGATTCTCGATGAGCCATCCATGGGCCTCGATCCGCGCACGCTGCACGACGTCTTCTCCACCGTGAGGACCATGAACGAGGAGGGCCGGACCATACTTCTGGTCGAGCAGAACGCCAAGGCGGGGCTCAAGGCCTCC
>JAJYPE010000038.1 GCA_021795585.1 Actinomycetes bacterium
CAGTCGTGCCGGAGGTTGAAGGGGACCGATTCGCGCTTGTGGCCAAGATACATCACGTTCTTTTGGACGGTGTGCTGGGCATCGAGGTGCTGGCACAACTCTTCGACCTCACGCCGGAAGTAACTGACGACGAAGCCGAAGCTGTCCAGCAGCGTGAGCCGGCAGCGCCACCTGGGCTTGGTGAGCTACTGAGAGAGCTCGGCGACTCGGTGATCAGCAAGGTCAAGGAAGCGCCCGTCGATTTCGGGAGGCTGGCCGCGCTGGCTAAGGATTGGGTGCGGTTTTCCATGAACGACACCGGGGCGAAAGGTCTGAAGCCTCTGTTCGGCGCCCCGCGCACTCCTATCAACGGGAACTTGGGAACCAAGCGGGTGACCGCCGTCCTGAGAGTGCCGCTGGCGGAGGTGGAGGCATTGGCCAACCATGCCGGCGTGCGTATGAACGACGTGGTCCTTTGGGCCGTATCGACCGGACTTGCCAGCTATCTCTCGGCCCGAGGCTGGGAGGGCGGCGAGGATCTGGTGGCGATGATGCCGATGGCACACTCGAGCCGACGCCCGGGAGCCGGCGCAAACCAGGTAACGGCGCAATTTGTCGCCCTTTACAACACGATTCCCGACCCTCTCGGACGATTGAGGGCGATTGCCGACACCACGGCAGCCGCCAAGCGCTTTCACAGGGAAGCTCAGCTCGCAGATTTTGTTGAGATGACAAAGTACGTTCCTCCACTCGTCACCTGGACGCTTTCCCGCGCCCTTCACGAGGCGCGGGCCTTCGAGATGCTGCCCCCGGCGTTCAATCTGCTGGTGACCACCGTTCGCGGCATAGATTTTCCGCTCTACTTCGCGGGGTCTGAGCTGCTGGAGGTGATACCTTTCGGACCCTTGGCGGAGTCGGCAGGCTTGAACGTGACCGCGGTCAGCTACAACGGCACGCTTGAGATCGGTTTCGTCGGGGATGATCGCCTGGTCTCCGGGGTGGCTGAGTTGCCGGACCTGCTTGGGGCTGCGTTAGCAGAGCTTGCCGCCGCCCTCGAGGGCTGATCGGCGGCGGCTAACCCTCGGCATCATTCGATGCTGATCGGAGGGCGGCGGAGGCCCTTATAATGGACTTCGCAAACGCGGACGTGGCTCAGCTGGTAGAGCATCACCTTGCCAAGGTGAGGGTCGCGGGTTCGAATCCCGTCGTCCGCTCCAAAAGTAACCAAGTTGACTTAGGACGTCGCACCGACAAAAGTGCATCACCATGATGCAACGTCGGTGCGACGTTTTTTCTTAGGCCGACCTCGGCGCCGCTGGCACGGTGGCTCTTTAGCTTTTAGCCGCTCCTCGGCTTTGGCCGGGTTGGGGCGCGCAATTCTTGACGCGCGATCCTGCCTCGAGAAGCTCGAACCAGTTCTCTTTCCGCTCACCTGACGTATCATCTGCGAGCCGCGAAAGCAGTCCTTCGAATACCTTCTGTCGGCCGATTTGGCCCTTGCGTTAGGCGTCGTCGTACCGGGCTTGGAGCGTTGGGCAGAACTCTATCGTTGTGACGAAGTAGGCGCAGCTCTCGCAAATCGTCTCGAAGTGGCATTTCACCTCGACCGGTCGTGCACAAAGACCGTTGCCGAGCACACCTCGGTGCATCTCGCCGCGGAGCTTTCGCACCTCAACTTCCTCGACGCCCTCTGGGAGCTGGCGAGGCGGGTCTTGATGGCCTGGGTGTCATGGCAGTCCCCGCCATCGCTGAGTGGGATGCGGCGTGCCCGGCCGGGAGTGGTTCAAGACAGGCCTTGGCCAGATCGAGGGCCCGCTCGTACTCGGCCCGGATGGCGGCGTCGAACAGGCGCCCATAGCGGTCAGGCTCATCTCGGCCGACACAGGGCCGAGCAGGGCCATGAGCGACCGCAGAGAGACTCCGGCGCTCACCATGGGGGTGGCAAACCGATGGCGCAGCTGTTGGGGCGTCAAGTGCCCGATGCCGGCCCGGTCGATGGGCCGGTCGAGGTCGAGCCAGATGGCCTGTAGGGCGGGGCGGCGGCCATCGCTCTCCCCATTATCGGGCGGGTTAAGATCTAGCTGTGTATATTTCGAAACTCATCGGCACGCCGCTCGTCTCCCAGACCGATGAGACGGTTGGTCGGCTTGACGACTTGCTTGTTCGCCTTCGGGGCAGTGATTACCCTTTGCTGCGTGGCCTCGTGGTGAAGGTGGGTGGACGTCAGGTCTTTATGCCCATCTCGCGTGTCCAGGAATTCCAGGACGGTCGGATTACCCTCACCAAGGTCAAGGTTGACCTGCGGGGTTTCGAGAAGAGGCCTGGCGAGGTTCTGCTCCGCGAGGATATTCTGGGCCACCGTCTCATCGACGTCGAAGATGCAGAACTTGTTTGGGCATGGGACGTAGAACTCCAAGAGTCTCCAGGTGGATGGATCCTCAAATCTCTTGACACGCGTAGACGGCCCGCGATGTTTCTGGGGATCTTCCATCGCCATGCCGCGCACAACGGGAAGGACTGGAAGGCCTTTGAGCCCCTCATAGGTCATTCGGATTCCCAGCGCATCCGAGCTCCCTTCCGAAGAGTGCGCCGGATGAAGGCTGCTCAGATCGCAGATCTTGTCGAGGAAGCGTCTCGCGACGAAGGCGATGAGATCATGGTGGCTCTCCACCAGGATCCCGAGTTGGAGGCCGATGTCTTCGAGGAGCTCGATCCCGATGTCGCGAACCGATTCTTTGGCGACAAGGTCGACGAAGAAGTCGCCTCGGTGATCGAGCACATGCGCTCCGATGACGCCGCTGACGCGATCGCTGAGCTCCCACAGGAGCGGCGCCAAAATATCCTTGATCTCCTTTCAGCCGGCCAGCGTGCCAAGATCCTCAACCTTATGGCCTTCAACTCCTCAAGTGCAGGGGGGATAATGGGGGTCGACTATCTTGCCTGTTCTCCGGGCCTAACCGTTGGCCAAGCCCTCGATGCAATACGCGACGCTGCGTCGTTGCAGATCGAAGTATCGGTAATTTTTCATGTCGTTACAGCGGATGGCTTGCTGCAGGGCGTAGCGACCGTGATCGACCTCTTGAGGGCCGATCCAGGGTCGGCAGTCGATTCCATCATCGACCGTGATTTCGTCCACGTTGCCCCTACCGCAGATGTTGTCGACATTGCGGTGATGATGGCCGACTTCAACCTTCTCAGTGTTCCTGTGCTTGATGACGCCGGTCATATTCTTGGTGTCATCACCGTCGACGATATCCTCGATGCGACTATTCCCGAGGAGTGGCGGTGGCGGGAGCCAGTTGCGAGGTCCGAGCGACATGAACGGAATGCGGTAAAACCTACAGGATCACCGGATTAGCCGCGTGGGGAAGCGATCCGCCGCCAGAAGTTCCCGACGCACGGCCGTGAAGAGAGCCGCATCCAGCGAGCCGGAGTCTCCACCTTCCGCAACGCTCGTTGCGCCGTCTGCCGTGCTCGATTCGGCTCACCTTGGCGATATCGAGGGAGCCTTCGGCAAGATCGCTCTTGGCGATACCGGGGACCGGTCGCGCTGGAAGCGGCGGGTTCTAACTCTCGCAGCCATCGTGGGACCCGGCCTCATCGTCATGGTGGGCGACAACGACGCGGGCGGGGTTTCCACCTATGCCCAGGCGGGCCAGGACTTTCACACCACTCTCCTTTGGACCTTACTTTTGTTGATACCTGTGCTCATTGTGAACCAGGAGATGGTGGTACGTCTCGGCGCGGTCACCGGAGTCGGTCACGCCCGGCTGATAAACGAGCGCTTTGGTCGCGGTTGGGGTTGGTTCTCAGTAGGTGATCTCTTTGTCCTCAACTTTCTCACCATCGTCACCGAGTTCATCGGCATATCCCTGGCTGCGTCGTACGTTGGGATATCGCAGTACGTCATTGTCCCTGCAGCGGCGGTAGCCCTCGTGCTGATCATGGCAACGGGCAGCTTCCGGCGCTGGGAACGTGCCATGTTCATCTTCATCGGCATCAGTTTGATTCAGATCCCGATGTTGATAATGTCTCATCCCCAGTGGGGAACCATCGCCCACAACTTCCTTGTTCCGGGCATCTATGGAGGCGCGACATCAACATCGATACTGTTGATCATCGCCATTGTCGGTACCACGGTTGCGCCATGGCAACTGTTTTTCCAACAGTCGAATATCGTCGACAAGCGGATCACGCCACGTTTCATCAGTTACGAGCGGATTGATACCGTACTTGGCTCAATTGTCGTGGTAGTCGGTGCCGCTGCGATCATGATTACTGCGAATTACGGAGCGCGCGGGACGAAATACTTCGGCAAGTTTACCGACGCAGGCGGCGTCGCACGCATGCTCGCGTCGCACTCCAGCGCCCTTGGCGCCATCTTTGCAATCGTCCTCTTCGATGCCAGTATTATTGGTGCCGCTGCGGTGACACTTTCCACGAGCTACGCATTTGGAGACGTCTTCGGTTTGCGCCACTCGCTCCATCGAGGGTGGCGGGAGGCAAAGCCTTTTTACCTCAGCTACACGATTATGGTTGCGGTCGCCGCAGCCATTGTACTTATCCCTGGCGCTCCGCTGGGAGTCATTACTACCGCCGTCCAAGCACTGGCGGGCCTGCTGCTTCCTTCTGCGAGCGTCTTTCTCCTCCTGCTCTGCAACGACCCCGAGGTCCTTGGTCCGTGGGTGAACAAAGCTTGGCTGAATGGCATCGCCACCCTTATCATCGGTGTTCTTCTCGTGCTTTCAGGGACGCTCATGGCGAGCACCCTCTTCCCCTCCATCGACGTGCGCAGGTTCGCAATCGAATTCGCGATAGGAATGGCGATCGCGGGAATCATCGTGTTTGCGGTAGTTGCGATCCTTGCCCGACGCCAAGGGGTAGCGAAGCGGATCACGATTCCTCCGATGAGCCGATCCGAGCGGATGAGGTGGCGTATGCCACCGCTAAATCTGCTCAAACCGGTCAAATGGTCACCTGGGTTGCGAATTGGCATTCTTGCACTTCGCGGATATCTGGTGGTTAGTGTCGTCCTGTTGATTGTCAAGGCTGTTCAACTCGGCGGAGGTTGATTTGGATACCGAGCGGATGAGGCTGCTACAGGGACGTGTAGTTGTGGAGGCCTCGACCTAGGTCTGGTACTTGCGAGCGGTCCGGAGCCACTTCTATTTCTATTCACACGCTTGGTTCGCCATCTGGTTTAGGCTCATCTGGGTAATCGGGTTGAAGTCTGGGGAATCGAGCGCACACAGTAATGCGAATGTAATCGGGCAGGTCCATGGGTGAACGCGGGGGTTTAGCCAATGGCGTTGGGGGGCGAAGAATCCTGCATATGGCCTGCCAGAGCGCCGTTTATATGTGCGCTTTTGAAAAAGTACAAGCGCGGACTCACCCGGCTGGCGGTCACGCACCGTTTCAGGCCACGTTGGTGTGAAGAAATCAGAGTTCCTTGTCGGCAGCACATGTCACCTCGGGATCCAAATCCGATCCGGGCGGTGCGCACGAATGGGCACAACCACCGGGAGCTGGCAGGATAATCTGTGGCAGCCGAGGCGATCGAGACGCTGGCCCGGGAGGACCAAAGTGCCATCTGGAGCCGCCAACGCGAGGCGAACGCGCTGAGAAACGCAGTCAAGGACTTCAACCCCGGGGCGCCGGATAGCTGGGTCTTCAGCTTTTAGCGGGGTCTGCCCGACTGTGTCCACCGATCCCAGGACCACCATAAAGCTGGAGAACCCTCAAACCCATATGACTTCATCAGATGAAATCTCCCTGTGGCGAAGCAGCGGGCCCGAATCCTGTGCGCGGGACAAGTGGACGGATTGACCTCGGCCAGTTGGGTGAGTGAGGTCGTCATCACTTGCACGGAACCATCTTCGCCACCCCTGGGCGGCCTAACCTTGTCTTGAACACCGCCAAGCAGTCGCGGGCGGGTGAACCCTACCCAGAATTGAAAGGGGGATGGGGGAAACCAGGCATAAGACAGTGCCGCACCCCTAACTACCGATGGCCAAAACCTCTCAGAACCCGTCTTCTGTCCAGTCCGTGCTATCCGGCCTGGAGGGTATACGGGATTGGGTCGAGGATTTCTACCGAGACCTCCATGAGCATCCCGAGCTTTCGCATAAAGAACTTGAAACGGCGGACAAAGTCGCCAGGCGTTTGGGGAACATGGGCATCTCGGTAAAGACAAAAGTGGGCGGGACCGGCGTGGTGGGCTTGCTCGCAAACGGGGAGGGGCCCACGGTGCTCCTGCGGGCGGACATGGACGCCCTGCCGGTGGCCGAAGCAACCGGCTTGAGCTATGCCAGCAAGCAGGTTGGGTCCGATTCGGCCGGCAAGGAGGTGCCGGTGATGCACGCTTGTGGACACGACGTCCATGTTTCCTGCCTCCTGGGCGCAGCGCACCTCTTGGCTTCGCATCGGGAGGCTTGGGCCGGGAACCTGGCTCTCGTCTTCCAGCCGGCCGAAGAGACGGGGGACGGGGCACGCGGAATGGTCGAAAGCGGCCTGACCGGGCTGTTGCCTAGGGTAGATGTCGCCCTCGCCCAGCACGTCCTGGCCGCACCGGCCGGTGTCGTGGGGACGCATGCCGGTCCAGTTCTTTCGGCGGCGGACAGCATGCGCATCACCGTCTACGGGCGGGGCGCACACGGCTCGATGCCCCAGGTCTCGATAGACCCAGTTGTCCTGGCGGCCATGATCGTTGTGCGCCTCCAGACGGTGGTGGCGCGCGAGACGCGGCCCGGGGAGCCCGTGGTGCTGACCGTCGGCAAGCTGCAGGCGGGGACCAAGAGCAACGTCATCTCCGACCACGCGGTGATAGAACTGAACATCCGGACCTATAGCCCCGAAGCGCGCAGTGCCGTAATTGAGGCGATTCATCGGATCGTCGAGGGGGAGTGTCTTGCCTCGGGCTCTCCTAAACCCGCGACCTATGAACTCTTCGATCAGTTTCCGGTTACGGACAACGACCCGGACGCGACCGCCCGAGTCGCCGGCGCGTTCGCGGACTTCTTCGGAGAGCGGGCTCTTGCCTTGCCGGCGCAGTCCGCCAGCGAGGACTTCAGCGACATCCCCAATGCTTTCGGGGCTCCCTACTCCTATTGGGGAATCGGTGGGACGGATCCCGAGCTCTACAGGAGGGCTGAAGAGGCCGGCCGGGTGGCCCAGGACGTTCCGGTTAATCATTCAGCGCTTTTTGCGCCGGTGATCCAACCTACGTTGGATACCGGGATCCAGGCCCTGGTGGTCGCGGCCCTGGCCTGGCTCGGTGGTCCCGCGACCGGTGATCGAGGCGGGGTCCGGGCTTGAGCACGGGCTCAACGCTGCAGTTGGTGCTGGACCTGTCGGGGACCTTCGTTTTCGGTCTTAGTGGGGCGCTGACGGCCATGGAGGCGGAGAACCTCGATATCGTCGGCGTCGTTGTGCTCGCCGTTATCACCGCCCTCGGCGGGGGCATTATTCGCGACGTGCTCATCGGGTCGTTTCCGCCGGCGGCATTCAGGGATTGGCGGTACATGGTCGTGGGCGGGGGAGCCGGCCTTGCCGCCTTCGTGGCCCGCCATATCTGGGTCAAGTTGCAGCGCTCGATTACCGTCTTCGACGCGGCCGGCCTTGCCCTGTTCTGCGTCACCGGGACCACTACCGCCTACGCCGCGCATTTGGGTGCGTTCCAGTCCGTGATTCTGGGCACGATTACCGGGGTAGGCGGTGGAACGCTTCGCGACGTGGTGATACGGAGGGTACCTACCGTCCTGTCGAGCGGGTTATATGCCGTGCCCGCGGCCCTGGGAGCAACGCTGACCGCGGTCTCGCTTGCCTTCCATTTCTATGATGGCGCCGTCGCTGCCGCCGCCGCGCTTCTGTGCTTCGCGATACGCATGGTCGGAGTGCGGTTCAACCTCAACATGCCGGGATCGCAGCCCCGAGCGCGCGGATCACGCGCCCGCGGAAACGAGCCATAGGCAAATGGGTCGCCGTCGTCGTTCCTCGCGCGCCCGTTTGCGCGTCCACTCCATCGCCTCCCGTCCTCCGCTTGGGCAAGCCGCCCCGGTGGCAAAGGGGCCGCTTGATGGTGTCGTGACCGCCTCATCCACGTTGACGGGATCTGCCCGGGGTGCTAGCACTTGATTGTCGTCTTTCGCGCGTGCGCGCAGGTGGATGCATCCGACCGACGAAGGGACCGAGGTGGCGAATACGCAAGGCGCAGGCGGCTCGAAAATTTCGCCCGGGAAAGCAGGCGCCCCTGCGCTTGCGGTCGAGCACCTCACCAAGCGTTTCGGTGATCGCGTCGCCTATTCGGACGTCTCTTTCGAGATCGGCTACGGCGAGGTTTTCGGATTCCTCGGGCCCAATGGCGCGGGCAAGACGACCACGGTCAGGACGCTCGGGACACTCATAGCCCCGACCTCAGGATCGGCCATGGTGGCGGGCATGCGCCTGAGCGCCGCCAACGGTCCCGCAATCCGCCAGAAGATCTCCATCATGCCCGAGTCGCCGGGACTTTACTTGCGGCTCACCGTGGAGGAGAACCTCGAGTGCTTCGCGGGCCTGTACGGGTTGGGCGGGACCAAGGCGCGAATTCACGAGGCCTTGGAGGCCGTGAATCTTCTCGAGCGCGCGAAGGACCTGTGCGGCGCGCTCTCCAAAGGGCTTCGCCAGAGGGTGGCCCTGGCCAGGGCGCTGCTTAACGATCCGGAGGTCCTCTTCCTCGACGAGCCGACCTCCGGCCTGGACCCGGTCGCGGCCCGCGAGGTCCACGAGCTGATCACCGGGATGCGGGAGAGGGGAGTCACTATCTTCCTCACTACCCACCGGCTGGAGGAGGCCGAACGGCTCTGTGATCGGGTGGCGATCCTAAACACCACCTTGCGCATGATCGGCCGCCCGGACGAGCTGCGCAAGGAGCTGTTCGCCAGGACGCTCGATGTGCGGACTAAGGTGCCGCTGGCCGATCCGGGCGCCGTCTTTTCCGGCCTGCCCGGGGTCGAGGGTTGGTCCGACTCCGGGGCGGCGATGTACCGGCTGGAGGTTTCCGATCCCGAGGCCGCCGCGCCCGGCGTGGCCAGGGCTTTGGTGCGCGCGGAGGCGGACGTTGTTTCCATTGCCGAATCCCGCCACACCTTAGAGGACGTCTACCTGCAACTGGTTGGCGAAGAGGAGAGGGCGGAGCGGAAGTGAGCCCCAGCTGGACCCGGATCTGGGCCATGTCCAAGAAGGAGCTGAGGGATTATCGTCGTAATCGCTTCGTAGTGGTGACCATGGCGGTGATGCCGCTGGTCTTCACCGTCGCACCCATGATTCAGCTGTTCGCCATCAAGGTGAACGCGGCGAGCAGCGCTTTCAATGCCCGCATCGGCCTCGCGCTGCTCTACATGCTCATCATTCCCGCCATCGTGCCTTCATCCCTCAGCGCCTACTCGGTGGTGGGCGAGCGCGAGCAGGGCACCCTCGAACCAGTGCTTATCACCCCTATCGGATCGCAGGAGTTCCTCTTCGGAAAGGCCTTGGCGGCATTCCTGCCCACCGTTGCGATCTCCTATGCGGTCTTCGGGATCTTCCTTGCCGCAGCCCGCATCTTTGCGCAGCCCGTGGTGGCCTCGGCCATATATTCGGGATCGCACATCTGGGTCCAGCTGGTCTTCACGCCACTGTTGGCCGGCTGGTCGATACTGGTGGGCATCGCCATCTCCACCCGCTCGGCCGACGTGCGGACCGCCCAGCAACTGAGCGTGCTGGCCAGCCTCCCTCCGCTGGTGGTTGTGGGCCTAATCACCTTCAACGTCTTCCATGCTTCGGTCGGAATAACGGTCGCCCTGGCCGTCGCGCTTCTTGTCATCGACCGCTTCGGATGGCGCGCGGTCGCAGCGATGTTCGACCGCGAGCGGCTGGTTACCGGAGGCCGCTCCTAGGCGATCTCGCGGCGCCTCGGCTCGTTGCCGGGAAGAGGTTTGCCGGCCGCAATATCCGCTCTTCCAGGTGGTATAGTTATCTGCGTGGATACGCAGATAGTAAGGGAACCCACTGGCGAGCAGTTGGACCTGGCGGTGGAGACCTTCAAGCTCCTGGCCGATCAGACCAGGCTGAAGATTGTCTGGGCGCTGCTGCACGGGGAACACTCGGTCAACGAGCTTGCCGGCCATCTTGGCGTCAATGCTGCCGGAGTATCGCAGCATCTTGCCAAGCTGCGGCTGGCCCGGCTGGTCACGGTGCGCCGGGAGGGGACCAAGGCCTACTACGCGGCCGAGAGCGACCACGTGCGCAGGCTCGCCGAGCAGGCGCTGTTCCACGCAGAGCACCTATCCGGCGCTTTGGTGGACGGCGGGGGTTCCCATCCCGAGGACAAAGCCTTCGGCCACGATGGGCCGCCGGTGAGGAGCTGAGCAATGCATGTGACGACCCAAAGCCAGGGATTGGAGCCATTTGCCACCCCAAGGCGCGGTGACGACCTCGCGGAGCGCCGCGACGCCAATCGCGCCATAGGCGTATCGGCCGTGGGACTTGCCGTCACCGGCTTCGTCGAGTTGGCCATAGCCGCCTTGAGTGGATCTGTCGGGCTTCTTGGAGACGCCTTGCACAACCTCTCTGACGTGAGCACTTCCTTCGCCGTCTTCGTCGGAATGCGCGTCTCCAAGCGCCGCCCGTCCGAAACCCATCCCTACGGCTGGGAGCGGGCCGAGGATGTGGCTGGGCTCGCCGTAGCCCTGGTCATCTGGGCCAGTGCGGCCCTGACGGCGGTGATCAGCGTGCGCAAGCTGCTGGAGAACGGGACCACCAGCCACGTCGGTTTCGGCATTGCCGCGGCGGCTGTGGGTATCATCGGAAACCAGGTGGTGGCCAGGTACAAGTTGGCGGTGGGGAGGCGGATCCATTCCGCGGCCCTGGTGGCCGATGCGCAGCACTCCTGGCTGGACGCGATCTCGTCGGCAGGCGCGCTGCTGGGCCTGGTTGGCGTGGCCCTCGGATTGCCATGGGCTGATGGAGTCGCGGGCCTGGTCATGACGCTGTTCGTCTGCCATGTTGGATGGGAGGTCACCCGAGACATCGTGCGCCATCTGACCGATGGCGTGGAGGACGGCGTGCTGACAGCGGCCGGCAACGCCGCGATGCAGGTGGAGGGAGTCGAGCACGCCCACGTGCGGGCCCGCTGGATGGGTCGCTCTCTGCTGGTCGAGGTGGAAGGCTACCTCCACGGGGACACCACGCTGGAGCGCAGCGGGGCAATCGGGGCTGAGGTGGAAACGGCGGTTGCCACTGCTGTGTCCCACGCGCGGTTCGTCCATTGGTCCGCCAGGGCCATGCCCTCCTGAGGCGCGGCGACAACCGTTCTCCGGCGCCAGCGGGCAGGCCGCACTTCGATGTCTTTTGCACGCCAGGTGCTTGAGGCGTTCGGCTCTAGCGGCGCGCTGCCAGGCGCCCAATGCTTCTTTCCAGGAGGCGCCGTCCACGCCGTTCTTGCCGGGCGGCGGAAACCATGGAACAGAGCGTTCGTCTTGGCAAGATCGGCGGAATCCCGATCGGCATGCATTGGAGCGTGCTCGTCATCTTCTTTCTCATCGCGTGGGAGCTCTCGACCCTCGTGCTACCCGCCGACGTCTCCGGGGCGGGGCAGGTGGTCTACTGGGTGGTGGGCGTCTCCACCACGCTTCTCTTTTACGCCTCCCTTGTTGCGCACGAGGCGGCGCACGCCTTGCTGGCCAAGCGAAACGGCATCGGAGTTCGGAGGATAACCCTTTGGCTCTTCGGCGGGGTTTCCGAGCTGGAGGGCGAAGCGCTCACCCCTGGGGCGGACTTCCGGATCGCGGCGGTGGGCCCGCTGACAAGCTTCGTGCTTTCTGGCATATTCGGGGTGCTGGTGGCCCTGGTCGCCGCAATCGGCTCAAGCGTTCTGGAAGCGGCCCTCGGCTGGCTGGCGTGGATGAATCTGCTACTGGGAGGTTTCAACATGATCCCTGCCGCGCCGCTCGATGGCGGGCGGGTGCTGAGGGCGGGTATCTGGCGCTACACCGGCGACCGTACCCGCGCGGCGGTGACCGCCTCGCGGGCCGGCGTGGGTTTCGGCTACGCCATGGTTGGGCTGGGCGTACTCATGTTCATCTATGGAGCTCTGGCCGGGCTGTGGTTTGCCTTCCTCGGCTGGTTCCTGATTTCGGCGGCCCGGGCCGAGGAGGGGGCGACGGTGATGCGCACCACCCTGGCCGGTGTGCGGGTGCGTGACATCATGACCGCCGGCCCCATCGCCTTTGAGGCCTCCACCACGGTCTCCGAGCTGGTGGAGCTGGCACTGGAGCGCTATCACTTCACCTCGTTCCCGGTGGCGGGCCCCGACCGGCGGCCCACGGGCCTGGCTACGCTGGCCAAGATCAGGCGCGTCCCTGCACTGATCCGCCAGGAGACCACGCTTGGGGAGGTGGCCACGCCGGTCGCCCAGGTGCCCCTGGCGCATCCCGAGGATCCGCTGCCGGCGATGCTGGAGCGCATGCATGCCTCGCCCGACGGGAGGG
>JAJYPE010000281.1 GCA_021795585.1 Actinomycetes bacterium
TTGATCATGCGGATCGGCCCCCCAGCTCGCCCACAAACGACGCTTTGCGCCGTCGCCCATTGCCCCCCGAGCAGTGCAATTTAGCTGAAATACTAGCCCCAACAACTAATTCATGCAATTCATTCGGCCACATTCTGGTGAATCCGAATTCCTTGGGCCATAATCTTGCGATTTCCCTCGAATGACGCGCGCGCGGGCTCGCGATTGCCTTAGAGTGGGCTTCCGCGGCGCGAGGTGTAGGTGCGCACAGGTAAACGAGAGGGAAGCAACCCGGGTTTTTATGCGAGTTCTGATCATTGGCGCAGGAGGGGTTGGCGAAGCGGCAGTCAAGATCGCGGCCCGGTCCAAGGTGTTCTCGGCAATCTGCGTCGCCGATGTGGATGAGCTGAAGGCGCGGGCGGTTGCAGCAGCGGCCCCGGGGAGCGTCGATGTCACGGGTGCGAAAGTCGATGCCTCGTCAATCGACTCCATCAAAGAGCTGGCGTCGGCCTTCAAACCCGACGCCATATTGAACGCGTGCGACCCCCGGTTTGTCGAGCCGATCTTCGACGCCTCGTTCCAAGTGGGCTGCAACTATCTCGACATGGCCATGTCGCTCTCGAAGCGGAATGCCCATGACCCGTACACCAAAACGGGCGTGATGCTAGGTGATTACCAGTTTGGCCGGGACCCCGAATGGAAGGCCAAGGGCCTCCTGGCGCTGGTTGGCATGGGTGTTGAGCCAGGGCTGAGCGACGTCTTTGCGGCCTACGCACAAAAGCACCTCTTCAGCCGGATCGACGAGATCGGGATCCGGGACGGAGCCAACCTGACCGTCGATGGATACAGCTTCGCCCCGACTTTCTCGATCTGGACGACCATCGAAGAGTGCCTGAACCCGCCTCTCGTTTACGAGAAAGGAAAGGGCTGGTACGTGACCGAGCCTTTCAGTGGCGGGGAGGTTTTCGACTTCCCGGAGGATATCGGGCCGCTCGAGTGCGTCAACGTCGAGCACGAAGAGGTGGCTCTCATTCCCCGCTGGATCGACGCCGGCCTGGTCACGTTCAAATACGGCCTAGGCGACGAGTTCATCGGAGTCCTCAAGACTCTCCACAAGCTGGGCCTCGACTCCACCAAACAGATCGAGGTCGGCAAAGTGCGCGTCGCGCCACGCGACGTGCTTGCCGCCGCCCTCCCCGACCCGGCCAAGCTCGGACCACTCATGAGTGGCAAGACCTGCGCCGGGACGCTGGTCAAGGGACTCTCCAAGGAGGGTGAGGCCAGGGCCGTGTACTTGTATCACGTCGTCGACAACTCGGAGACGATGGCCGACTGGGGATCCCAGGCGGTTGTGTGGCAGACCGCCATCAACCCGGTCATCGCACTCGAGCTGCTCGCCTCCGGAACCTGGTCCGGCACCGGCGTGCTCGGGCCGGAGGCCTTCGACCCCGACCCGTTCCTGGACGCGCTCGTCGCGCATGGATCCCCCTATGGGATCCGCGAAGAGCAGGTCTGAGCAATAATTAGCAAAGGCGCATTTGTGGCGGAATCCAATCGGGACCGGGAGATTCAGTGTGCCTCCCGTCACGTGGCCCGCAACAACATGCGACAATCTGAAGACCGCAAACTGAGCAAGGAGTTCACATGAGCGAGACCAAGTCGCAAGCTCTCAACTTCATCAACGGCGAGGAGGTCCCGGCAAAGTCCGGCGCAACCACCGACATTATCGACCCCTCAACCGGTGAGGTCTACGCGACCGCCGCATTGTCTGGCGCCGAGGATATCGCCGCAGCCACCGCCGCGGCGGCCCGCGCCTTCGAGGGCTGGGGGAACACGACCCCGTCTGAACGTTCGCTGGCTCTATTCCGAATCGCCGACGCGATCGAGGCCAATGCGGAAGCACTCGTCGCCGTCGAGTCGCGCAACACCGGCAAGCCCATCGGCCTGACGCTCTCGGAGGAAATCCCTCCGATGGTGGACCAGATCCGCTTCTTTGCTGCCGCAGCCCGCAACATCGAGGGTAAAAGCGCCGGCGAGTACATGAAGGATCACACCTCGTTCATTCGCCGCGAACCGATTGGCGTCTGCGCCGCCGTCACCCCCTGGAACTACCCCATGATGATGGCGGTCTGGAAGTGGGCGCCAGCCTTGGCCGCCGGCAACACCATGGTGCTGAAGCCGTCCGACACCACCCCGATGTCCATGATCTACATGGCCAAATTGATGCAGGAGTTCCTCCCGCCCGGGGTGATCAACGTGATTACCGGTGACCGCGACACCGGACGCGCCCTGGTCGCAGATCCCGTCCCACAGATGGTCTCCATCACCGGATCCGTGCGTGCGGGTATCGAGGTGGCGACCAACGCGGCCAAGGACCTGAAGCGGGTGCACCTCGAGTTGGGCGGCAACGCCCCGGTAATCGTCTTCGATGACGCGGATATAGAGAAGGCCGCAGCAGGCATCGCTATCGCGGGCTTCTTCAACGCCGGACAGGACTGCACAGCGGCCTCCAGGGTGCTGGTCGGCCCCAAGATCCACCGCGACTTCGTCGATGCCCTCACCGAGCAAGCCAAAGCGACCCGCACCGGCGCGCCCAAGGACGAGCCCGACTTCGGTCCGCTCAACAACGCCAACCAGCTGGCAAGAGTGAAGGGCCTTGTCGAGCGCCTCCCCAGCCATGCCACGGTGCACACCGGCGGGATCCAGCAGGGACCGGCAGGGTACTTCTTCACGCCGACGGTGGTGGCGGACCTGCTCCAGACTGACGAAATCATCCAGAGTGAAGTCTTCGGCCCTGTGATCACGGTCCAGAAGTTCTCCGACGAGGCAGAGGCACTTAAGTGGGCGAATGACGTCGAATACGGCCTTGCATCCTCGGTGTGGA
>JAJYPE010000282.1 GCA_021795585.1 Actinomycetes bacterium
AGATTGCGCGAGAGCTGGTGGCGGCGGGAGCAAGGGTGCTCATCACGGGCGAGATGGGAATCGGCAATACGACCCCGTCCACAGCGTTGATATCGCAGATTACCGGGGTCTCTCCCGGCGAGCTCACCGGCCGCGGCGCGGGCATAGACGACGGGATGCTCGCGCGAAAGGTCGAGGTTATCGAGGCAGCCCTGGCCAGGGCAAGAGCGGCGGGGGAGCTATCGGATCCGTTCCGCCTCCTGGCCGAGCTGGGCGGCCTGGAAATCGGTGCATTGGCGGGCTTCATCATCGGCGCGGCCGCCTCTCGCGTGCCGGTGATCGTGGACGGGGTTATCGCGGCAGCGGGTCTCGGGGTTGCCGCCATGATCGCGCCACTTGCCTCGGGCTATGCCATCGCCGGGCACCTCTCCAAGGAGCCGGCGGCCGGCGCAATGCTTGCGCACCTCGGACTGCGGCCGCTGCTCGACCTGGACCTACGCCTAGGTGAGGGGAGCGGCGCCGCCCTGGCTTTCCCGCTTCTCCAAGCCGCAGCGCGTATCGTCCAGGAGATGGCGACCTTCGACTCCGCCGGGGTCAGCCACAAGGACGACCCCGACCCTGGAAATTAGCGCGTAGCGGCACACGGCGTGCCGCCAGAGACTGCGGCACGCCACCTTTCACACGCGACGACGACTTCTTTGATGCCGGGGGCTCCGGCTTCGAAGTCCACTGCGATGGAGTTGAGCTCCATCGCAGTGGAGGTCTCTGGATTGGCGGATCCCCGATGCCGCGGGAGCGCCGCACGGCCGTGGGTCTCCAGGAAGTTTTCAACGGACGCAGGCGAGGTGAAGAGGACCAGATCGGCCTCGGCAAGCTTTCCCCCGGTGCTGGTGGCCGCCACAATCGCGTCGACCTCCCAGCCCTTGGCTCTCATCCCGTCGGCTAGTGCCAGGTCCGCCCCGTCGCTCTGGGCCAGAAGCAGCCTTCCCGCGCCGGAAGGGAAGTCGGCCTCGAACTCCCAAGCCCCGCTCCAATCGCCTGCCGCGTCAGGGAGCAGGTGGAGCTCGGCCAGCCGCTGGACGGTGGCGTTCCCGAGGGCGGCCAACTTCCTTCCGGCAAGGTTGCGAACGTCGGCCAGGCTCGCGATGACGGCGTCGACGGTCTCCGGAGAGGTGAAGACGCACCACTCGTAATCGCCGATCCGTTCCAATGCGGATCCCAAGCCCTCGACTCCCGGCAAGCCGGGTGAGATGCCAACCGCCGGACCCGGAGTGAGAACTTCGGCGCCAAGGGCGGCAAGAGCGGTCGACAGAGGGTCCGCCGGCCCTTCAACTCCTGCTACCACGATGCGAGTCCCCGCCAAGGTTGTAGGGGGAGTGCCTTTGAAGTCGAGTGCGGCAGCCTCTCCGATGACGATCACGGCAGGGGACTCGACGTTCATCTCCGCAAGATCGCCCAAGGTGGCGCGGACGTCATGCTGGCGGGCGGTGGTCCCCCAGGTGATCGCCGCCACCGGAGTGCCAGGGGGCATTCCGGCCCCGAGCAGCGATTCGGCTATCGCCCCGCGGTGCGCTACGCCCATCAGGACGATGAGGGTAAGCCCACTGCTGGCGAGAACCTCCCATGGATAGCCCGGGGTCCCGCCCTGCTCCTGGTGTCCGGTCATGACGATAAAACCCTGGGAGGTGCCGCGATGGGTCACGGGAATCCCCGCGTAGGCGGGCACCGCAATGGCGGAGCTTACGCCCGGCACGACCTCGTAGGCGATTCCTTCTTCGGCCAGCCGGGCGGCCTCTTCGCCCCCGCGCCCGAAGACGAACGGGTCGCCGCCCTTGAGGCGAACGACGTGATGAAAGCGGCGAGCCAAAGTCACCAGGAGCTCGTTTATGCGTGCCTGATGCGAGGACTGGCCGGGCCTCTTCCCGACATCGATGAGTTCGGCGCCCGAGGGGGCATGTGCGAGGATCCTGGGGTCGACGAGGTGGTCGTAGACGACCGCATCGGCTTGTGACAATACCTCGGCGGCGCGCAAGGTGAGCAAGCGGGGATCCCCTGGTCCCGCACCCACAAGATAGACGACCGGCGCATTCTCCAGCTTCACGAGCTAAAGGCTAATGGGGCCCGGACGGCAGCTTCCGACGGGGAGCGCCGAGACCGTTTCCCGGCTGCGGTGTCCAGGGAACCCGGTCACCGCAGCCGCGACTTTGGACGCGGGCCAGCCCCTGTGGGAATTCGGGCATGGCCGCCGCCACTTTGCTCGCTGGTGCCGGGGGCTCCGGCGTTATGATTGCGGCACACCGTCAGGGGGTCTGCGATGATTGCACCCGACGTTGACCGGCACCCACGCCGTACCGGCATTGCCAGGATGATTCCGTCGTGGGAGTACCGGCACCTGGGCTTCGCTTATAAAGTGCGCTTTGCCGGAGGGTCGGCGCTTTTGGCGATGAGCGTGCTGATCCTCTCCTATCGGGCGTATGGCTGGGCGGCGCTCTTCCTCGCCATGGCGCTGGCCCAGCTCATCTCGGCTTGCTTGGAAAGGCGCATGGCGCGCTCGCCGGGTTAAGGCTCGGTGCCAGGGTCCGCAATCCGGCATTGCGTACGGGTGCCAAATGCATGTAGCCGGCACCTTATTCGGCAACGGCAATGGGCCCCGGGCCCGCCTGTGGTGCCATGGGGACGCTGAGCGAAGTGAGCCCGGATGGCGCTGCCGGGTCGAGTACGCCTATGGCGGCGCTGGCGGCCGAGGTGCCCATCGTGACGACCAGGCGGCCTGCGGCGATCTTGATGTCCGCGGCCCAGGTCCGGGGCAGCGCGAGCAGCTCCTTGGGAGTGGAGCCCGGTGGCTGGATGCCGTAGATGGCCGGCCCTT
>JAJYPE010000283.1 GCA_021795585.1 Actinomycetes bacterium
TCCGCTTGCGCACCAGGAAGCGCGCCCTGGACCGGAACGCCTCTATCTCCTCCGCATCGAGCAGCCCTTCGAAGATGGAGGCCGCATCCTCGCCCGCCTTCCGCACCGTTTCGAGGTCCTCCTCGTCCAGCGCGGTGCCGCCGAACTCCCAGATGACGGTGCGCAGCTTGGGCTCGGTGTGGAAGGTTAGGCCGTTGTCGATGCCCCAGATGTGTCCCTCGGTGTCGATGATCACGTGGCCGGACTTGCGGTCGGTGTTGTTGGCGATGAGGTCGAAGGCGGCCAGCCTTACGAAGTGCCTGGCCAACTCCGGGCGCCCGAGGAGGGTGAAGTAGTGCTCGGAGAAGTCCCCGTCGACGAAGAGCTGGAAGGAGCCCTCGCCATACGGAGCCTCCAGGCGCAAGATGGTTGGGGGGATCAGCTCCCAGCCCAGGGCCTCGGAAAGCATCCAGGCCGCTACTTCACGCCGGTGCAGGCCTGGGGGAAAGTCCCAGAGTGGCCTCTCCCCTCGGGCGGGCTTATAGATGGCGGCGCACTCCAGCCCCTCGAGGGTGAGCTTGGCATACAGGGTCGCGTTGGAGCTGTCGGGCATGCGCCCGACGACTTCGATTTCGCCGCGGCTGAGCAGCTCTATGGCGTCGGAGCGCGATAGCCGTTCGTACGCGGGCACGGATGTCCCTCCGGTTCGATCGGGAAGCCACAGAGCGGGCAGGTCGGCCGTCCGGCTTCGATCAGCTCGGTTCCTTGGATGGCCAGCGTGCCGGCGAGCTCCTTGGTAATCCGCACCGTCACCTTGGAGGCCGCTTCCTCCTCCTCGGCGAGCTCGGTGAGCGTCAAGGTGACCGAGTCCTCCGGTTCGGAGTAGGCGACAGCGATCTCGCCCACCACGAAGAGCGGCTCGAGCGGCGGCACCACCGGGGACGCTTTGGGCAGGTGCCCCAGCTTGTCCAGGTCTCCGAGGATATGGGCGATGTAGCGCACCAGCCCGGCCACTTGGGCCTTCTCCAGCTTCAGGGTAAGAGCGTCCAGCGTGGTGCGGATCTGGATGACGAAAACCCGGTTGCCGGGTTCGCCGATCGCGCCAAGGGCGACCGCTTCGGGCAGCTCGAAGTTCATCTCTAGGGACAAGTCAGGAGACCTTCAGGTTCGGCTTCGGAGTGGAGTTGACAAACAAAGCGTAGTTGGCGCCGTCGGTGATGGAGATTCCCGTGATTCCTGCAGTGGAGATGACGATGCGCTGGAAGGAATCGAGATGCATCCCCAGGCAGTGGGCCACCAGTGCCTTGATGGGGTCGGCGTGCGAGAAGGCGACCACGGTCCGCCCCCGGTGGTTGGCGTGCACCCACTCCAGGAAATCCACCATGCGGGCGCTCATCGAGCGGAACGACTCGCCCTCGGGGAAGGCGAACTTGGAGGGAGCGTGCTGAATCACCTTCCACTCGGGCAGTTTGGCCAGCTCATCGAGCTTGCGCCCGGTCCAGGAGCCGAAATCGCACTCATAGAGCCGCTCGTCCACCACCGGCACCATGCCACGGTCCGCAGCCAGTGGGGCAGCGGTCTCCATGGCCCGTTCCAGGGGCGAAGAGTAGATGGCCGCGATCTCCTCGATCGAGCTCAGCTCCCGGGCGACCTCCTCGGCCTGGCTTCGGCCATCTTCGGCGAGCAGCAGGCCGTGGGCCCTGCCCGGCAGGATCTGCCCGGTGGTGCTGGTCTTGCCATGCCTGACCAGGATCAGCTTGGTGGTTACCGGCTCCTGTGTCTCCGAAGCGGCATCCTTGGCGCCCTCTGCCACCCACAACCCCTTTGATAAAGCCTCCCCCCGGGGCGATGCGCCGGGGGGAGGGTACGAACCAGTTGCCGGGCCTGCCTACGGCCGGCCCTCAGCGTGTGGCCAAGGCTAGTTGAGGCGCTCCACGATCATGGCCATGCCCTGTCCGCCACCGACGCACATGGTCTCGAGGCCGAAGGTCTTGTCCATCGTGGCCAGGTCGTTCAGGAGCGTGGTCATGATGCGCGCGCCGGTCATTCCGAAGGGGTGACCCAGCGCGATGGCTCCACCGTGGGGGTTCAGCTGATCCTCGATGGAGATTCCGAGTTCGCGGCAGACCGGAAGGACCTGGGCGGCGAAGGCCTCGTTGAGTTCCACCACGTCGATGTCCGTGATGGACATCTTGGCCAAGGCCAGCACCTTGCGCACGGCCTCGATCGGGCCCACGCCCATGATCTCGGGGGCTATGCCGCTGACGGCCGAGGCGACTACGCGGGCGATGGGCTTGAGGCCCAGGGCTTCGGCCTTGGACCGGGACATTACCAGCACCGCGGCGGCACCGTCATTCAACGGGCAGGCATTGCCCGCTGTGACCTTGCCGTTCTCCTTGAAGGCTGGCTTGAGCTCTGCCAGGCGCTCCAGGGTGGTGCCCGCGCGCGGGCCGTCGTCCTTGGAGAACACGGTTCCGTCGGCCAATGTCACCGGGGTGATCTCGCGCTCGAAGAAGCCGTTTGCCTGTGCCTCCACCGCGCGGTCCTGGGAGAGCTTGGCGAAAGCGTCCATGTCCTGGCGGGAGACGTCGTACTTTTCGGCCACGTTCTCGGCCGTCATGCCCATTGCGATGTACATCTCGTTGATGAAGTCGGGCCGGCTGTGGTCGGTGAACCGGGGGTTGAGGTCTTCGGCACGGAAGCCGACTCCCATGTTCCGGGTGACGCTCTCTACGCCGCCCGCCACGAAGACATGACCCTCGCCGGCGGCGATGGCGTGGAAGGCCATGCGGATCGACTGCAGTGAGGAGGCGCAGAACCGGTTGACGGTCGTGCCGGGCACGGTGTCCGG
>JAJYPE010000039.1 GCA_021795585.1 Actinomycetes bacterium
CTTGTTGTACTGGACTGGGTAGCCGGTCAACCGGGCAACCATGCGCGAGGTTCGCGCCAGCTCCTCGGTTCGCACCTGGGTGGTCAAGCCCTGGAAAATGTCCGATCGGATCTTCACCGCCATGACCACTTCCTCCAGCGCCGCGTTTCCAGCCCGCTCGCCAAGCCCGTTGACGCAAACCTCGACCTGGCGCGCTCCCGCCTGGACCCCGGCCAAGGAGTTGGCTGTTGCAAGTCCCAGGTCGTTGTGGCAGTGGGTGGAGATCATGTAGTTGCCGCTCACGTTCTTGCGCACGTAGCTGATCAGCGCGCCGAAGTCCCACGGGATCCCGTAACCGACGGTGTCCGGGATGTTCAGGGTCGTCGCTCCAGAGTCGACTGCGGCCTGCAGCACCTCGATCATGAAGTCAAGCGGTGTGCGGGTGGCGTCCTGGGGGGAGAATTCGACATCCTCGGTGTATCCGCGAGCCCGCGCTACGCCGGCGCGGGTTTCGGCGAGCACCTGGGCTTCGGTCATCTTGAGCATGGATTCCATGTGGCTTGGCGAGGTGGAGATGAAGACGTGGATCCTCTTTCTCTCCGCAGGCTTGAGCGCCTCCCAGCATCGGTCGACGTCCGAGAGGTGGGTGCGTGAGAGCGCCGCTATGGCTGGCCCTTCCACCCGCTCGGCGATCATGCGCACCGCCTCGAAGTCCCCCTGGCTGGCAACAGGGAAGCCGGCCTCGATGTAGTCAACGTTTAGGCGCGCGAGCTGCTCTGCGATCTCCAGCTTCTCGGTGGCATCGAGGGAGATGCCGGGCGACTGCTCGCCGTCCCGAAGCGTCGTGTCGAAGATGATCAGCTTCTCTGTGTCTTGGCCTTGCGCCATTGGTTGCCTTTCTCCGTGTGCAGATCCGGTCTACGCCCTTGCCGGACAAATAAAAAACCCCCTGTCCCATTCGGAGCAGGAGGTACCGGCGAGCTGGCTCTGTTGCGAGCTCGCTTTTAAGTGGTTAGTAGCGCGGTCGAGATCTGCGTTGTCACTGTAAAAGAGCATAGCTCCAGCAAGGCCAGGCGCGCAAGGGCGGTGCTGGAGCTATGCTCGGCAGCGGACGGGAGGGGTGATCCTCAAGATCGCGGCCTGCCCCTCGGTCGCGAAGAGCTGCCCGTTCCAATCCGCGGCAGCATCGAGTTCTGGATCCTGCAAGGGGATGGCTGCAGTGGCAAGAACATCTGCGCGACCTGGCGTGACGCAGGATATCTGAGTTGCGGACTGGATCCAGGTGGCCCCCCGCACGGGCAACGCCCACACCGGATACGGTGTGGCGCCCTTTGGGTACCAGCTTGCCATCAAGGCCAGCCGCTGGCTGGAGAACAGCTCCGCTCCACCCAAACTGCCCGTCCGGTAGGTTGCCCAGACGCCGCCTGGCACTGGCGCGAGCATTGGGCCGCTTATAGCGTTCGGCAAAGCGACGTCGCCTTCGACGCGTTCGGAGGGCAGCGCTAATTCGAAGATGCGTACCGGAACGCGTGTGGTTGGGTGGGCCGGCAGGTAGTCGACCGGAATGTAGAGGTTACCCCCGCCGAAGCTGAGCTCCGGGTTTTGAACCTGGGGAGTAGGTGCCTCCACGCCGCAATCGAGCGAAGTGGAGGCGTGGGCCGAACCCGCGTCGTTGAAGGACACTATGTGGGTTGGCGCCCCGGTGGCCAGGTCTACCTCGAAGATCTGGTTGGCGCAGAAGGCCCAAAGGTATCCAGCGCTGCGCTCGTCGATCAGGGAGGCAATGGGTAGCCATTCACCTTTGCCCGCTTTTGGTACGAGTTCGTTTCCGCCGGCTTTCGGGACCCCGGGTTTGAGCCAGGCAAGGTGCCAGGGTCCGACGGGCGCGCCGCGAGCGGTCGTGCCCGCGGGAATGGAGAGGCTGATCTGCGAGCCAACCTGTGTCGGAACCCCGCTCGTCCTTTGGCCCAGCTCGATTACGCCCGTGGAGAGATCGATGCGGGCCAGATAGGTTCCGGTGATGGACCCCCGGCGCGTGCCCGCGGTTACCTCGGCAAAAGCGTAAGGCGCGGTTGTCCCCTGCTGAAAGAGACCAGACGACCACGACTGGTATGGCCCAAGACCTGTCAGCAACTGCGTAGGCCACGGGAAGGCCCGTGCGGCCGCCAGGGCCGTTTTGCGCATTTGAGGCGTCATTGCCGGGATCGGCGCCTGTTCGCGAGGGGCCGTCCTGGGGGCAACCGAAGGCGACTTGCTCGTGGCCGGAGGCGACTGGGCGCTCCCTCCCGCGTCCTGGAGGGAATCAGTGGAGACCGCGGAGGCAACCGCGGACACCACAAGTGAGGCGCATACCAGCATCGCAATGACCCAGGTGTTCCCTCTGTTGCGCACGTGCATGCGTTGCCTCGCAAAAGCGTGCGACGGGACCAAAGGGATCCCGCCGCGCCGTTTACCGCGAGCCTATCAATTACGGTTCGCCAGGGCCAGGGTGAACGTCAAAAGGCACCGTCCCCGGGGAAATCAAGCGGAGCAGGAAACCGCCCTGGCGTAGATGATTCCCGGGGCGGCGGATATCTGCGCCATGACCTCGGTGGTCGCGGCCGCCGAGAGGGAGAGCACCATCAGGGCGGTAGCTCCGTCGTCCGAGGGGCCGACCGCCATGGAGGAGATGGAGTAGCCGGCGTCGCCGAGAATGCTGCCCACCAGGCCGATCTTGCCGGGTGCGTCATCGTTGCGGACCACCAGCATGTACTGTGCCGGCGGAATCTCCACTCTGTGGCCGTCGATTATCACGATCCGGGCTTCCCTCGAAGCTCCCGCCACGGTGGCGGATACCTGATGGTGAGGGGAGGTCAGCGTTAGTAGGCTCACGTAGTCCTTGGACGTCTCGTTGAAACTCTCGCGAACCTCGAGCCCGCGCTCAGCGGCAATCTGGGGGGCGTTGACATACGATACGGGCTCGTTGGTGCCGGCGCCGAAGATCCCCTTCATGACGGAGAGCTTCAGCAGTCGGGTGTCTCCGCCGGCGAGTTGGCCCTGGTACTCGATCTCCACGCTGTCGGGAAGGCCCCCCTCGAGGGATCCCAGAAAGCGTCCGAGCGCCTCCGCTACCGGGAGGTAAGGCTTGACCTGCTCGGGGACCTCGGCGGCGTTGACGTTCACCGCAAAGGGGACGAAGTCGCCGGCGAAGGCCAGGCGAAGCTGTTCGGCGATCGTCACACCTGCCTTGTCCTGGGCCTCGGTCGTGCTGGCTCCGAGGTGAGGAGTCACCACCACGCTGGGCAGCTCGAAGAGGGGCGAGGTCGTGCAGGGCTCACTCGTGAAAACGTCCAGGGCGGCGCCTCCCAGCCTCCCTGCCGAGATCGCTTCATAAAGGGCTTCTTCGTCGACGATCCCGCCTCGGGCCACGTTGATGATCCTCGCATTCGGCTTGGCCTTGGCGAGGGCCTCCTTGCCGATAAGGCCGGCCGTTTCCTTGCTCTTGGGAAGGTGCACGGTGACGAAGTCGGCAACGGACATGAGCTCGTCCAGGTCCATCAGCTCCACGCCCATCTGGCGCGCCCGCTCCTTGGCGATATACGGGTCATAGGCAACCAGCTTCATGCCGAAGGCCAATGCCCTCTGCGCTACCAGGGTCCCGATTCGTCCGAGGCCGACGATGCCCAGGAACTTGCCGTAAAGCTCGACGCCCTCCCACTTGGACCGCTCCCACTTGCCGTTCACGAGCGCAGTGTGAGCCTGGGGCACGTTGCGCGCCTGGGCAAGGAGGAGCGCGATGGTGAGTTCCGCAGCCGAGAGGATGTTGGATTGCGGTGCGTTAACCACCATCACCCCCCTTTGTGTGGCATAATTCACATCCACATTGTCCAAGCCGATGCCTGCGCGGCCGATTACGACGAGGTCGGTGGCGGCGTCGATGACCTCCTGGGTCACCTTGGTAGCCGAGCGGATAATCAGCCCCTCTGCTCCGGGCACTGTGCGGAGGAGCTCCTCGGCGGAGAGTCCCAGCTGGACGTCCACGAGGTGCCCGTCCGCCCTAAGCAGGTCGAGGCCGCTTTCGGCTATCTCTTCGGTGACCAAAATCCTTGCCATTTGTATCTCCAGGGGGCTAGGTTTTTTGCGCTAAATTCGGGCTGGTAGGGGGGCCCAAGCCGACGCTTCGCGCGAATGCCGACTTTGGCAGACAGCCTAACTGGCGTAGTGCATTTGGTGGAAGGCAGGCTTGTCGCCCTGTACCGGCGCCTTTGTGCGGCCAGGGTCAAAAGGATATGGGTGGAGATGATAGGTCTGGCGGTGCGCAGCGTTCTAGGCCAGTACGCGACTTTTTCGGGCCGGGCCAGCAGAGCCGAGTACTGGTGGTATTCGCTCGCATCCGCGGTTTCGCTGATAGCCCTGAGCTATCTCCTTGGGGGAAGTCGTCTCGGAGCTGTTCTGATCATCATGGTGGACTTGGCGCTGCTCGTGCCGGGGCTGGCCGTCACGGTCCGCAGGCTGCACGATACGGGACGCAGCGGAGGATGGATATTCGTTGCGCTGGTGCCTTTTGCCGGCGCGATCGTGCTCATCGTCATGATGGCCTTGCGCGGTGAACCGGGGGACAACGGCTATGGTGCGCCCCACCCCCTCGGATGAGGCCCGAAGCGCCTAGCCCTGGTTCACCAGCTTTGCGATGCGCTTGATGCCTTCCTCGAGGTCCGTGTCCGAGAGCGCATAGGAGAGCCTGAAGAAGCCTGGCGTCCCGAAGGCCTCACCTGGAACGACGGCAACCTTCGCCTGGTTGAGGATGATCCCCGCCAGCTCGCTGGAGTTGGCCGCCCGGGCGCCCGCGAAGTCGCGCCGAAAGAGGCCGCTCACTTCGGGATAGGCGTAAAAGGCGCCGTCGGGCATGGGGCAGACGACGTCCGGGATCTCGCGAAGCAGCGACACGATCAATCGCCTCCTCCGGTCGAAGGCCTGCCGCATAACTTCGACCTCGGACTGGTCGCCGGTCAGCGCGGCGATCGTGGCGCGCTGGGCGATGTTGTTTACGTTCGAGGTGCTGTGGGACTGCAGATTGGTAGCCGCTGCCACAACGTCTTTGGGACCGATCATCCAGCCCACTCGCCAACCCGTCATTGCGTAGGTCTTGGCCACGCCGTTGACGATCACCGTGTGGTCCATGCCCCGGGGATCAACCGTGGCGATCGAGGTGGCGATGGCCCCGTCGTAGACCAGGTGCTCGTAGATCTCGTCCGCTAGCAGCCAAAGCCCGTGATCCGCGGCGAACTTGGCGATGGCCTCGGTTTCACTGCGGGTATAAACCGCTCCGGTCGGGTTCGAAGGGGAGACGAAGAGTAGCACCTTGGTGCGCGGGCTCGCGTAGCTCTCGAGGTCGGCGGGGGAAACCTTGTAACCGGAGGAGACCGACGACGGCACGAAGACTGGAACCCCTCCGGCCAGCCGGATCGCCTCCGGGTATGTGGTCCAGTAGGGCTCGGGGACCAGGACCTCGTCGCCTGGGTCGAGCAGGGTTGCGAAGGCGTTGTATATGGCATGTTTGCCGCCGTTGGTGACCAGCACCTGGGAGGGCTCGATAGTCAGGCCGGAGTCGCGCAGCGTCTTTGCCGCGATCGCCTCACGCAGCTCTGGTAGGCCTGCGGTTGGGGTGTAGCGGTGGTTCCTGGGGTCGGCGCAGGCCCTGGCAGCGGCCTCTACGATGAAGTGTGGAGTTGGGAAGTCAGGCTCCCCCGCACCGAAACCGATGACGTCGACTCCCGCCGCCTTAAGGGCCTTTGCCTTTGCATCGATGGCAAGAGTTGCCGACTCGGCTACGGCTGCTACGCGGGCGGAGATGCGCGGCCTGCTCTCTGTCGACACCGATACCTCCTGAGACTGAAACGGCTGGAAATGAGCGACAACAAGGTCAACAGCAACATCGTAATCCCCGGCGAGCTTCTCCCCAGAGATGGCCGGTTCGGGTCCGGGCCCTCCAAGGTCCGCAAAGAGGCGGTCGAGGCGCTTGCCTCCCACTGGCAGGACTACTTGGGCACGTCGCACCGGCAGAAGACCGTAAAGTCGGTAGTCGGCTCGCTCCGCCGTGGGGTATCCGAATTGTTCTCGCTTCCTGAGGGATACGAGGTGGTGCTCGCCAACGGAGGCGCCAGCTACTTCTGGGACACCGCCGTCTTTTCACTGATCGAGCGCAAGAGCCAGCACCTTTCCTTTGGCGAGTTCTCCTCCAAGTTCGCGGCCTCCGCCAAGAAAGCCCCCTTCATCGAGGATCCCCAGATCATTCTCTCTGAGCCGGGCACCCATCCCCTTCCCGTGGCCAGCGACGAGATCGATGTTTATGCCCTTACCCACAACGAGACTTCCACCGGTGTTGCCATGGAGATTCGCAGGCCCCAGGGAGCGAGTGGTCTTGTCGCAGTGGATGCCACCAGCGGAGCAGGCGGCTTGATGGTCGATCCCACGCAGTTCGACTGCTACTACTTCTCCCCTCAAAAGGCTTTCTCCTCCGACGGGGGGCTCTGGCTTGCCGCCATGTCCCCAGCGGCGCTCGAGCGTGCCCGCTCGATCGCGGCATCCGGCCGTTACATTCCGCCCGCACTGGACCTGGTTACCGCCATTGACAACTCGCTCCTGGACCAGACCTACAACACCCCTGCGCTGGCGACCATCTTCCTCATGAACGAACAGGTGAACTGGATGCTCGCGAACGGTGGCCTTGCCTTCACCGCGGGACGCAGCGAGCGCTCTTCCTCGGCTATCTACGCCTGGGCCGAGTCGTCGAAGTTTGCGACGCCCTTCGTCAAAGATCCGGCGATGCGTTCCAAGGTCGTAGCCACGATCGACTTTTCGGACGACATTGATGCCAAGGTGGTTGCGAGCACGCTGCGCTCCAACGGCATTGTCGACACTGAGCCCTACCGGAAGCTTGGCCGCAATCAGTTGCGCATAGCCGTCTTCCCATCAGTCGATCCCGAGGACGTCGAGAAGCTGTTGGCGGCGGTCGATTACGTGGTTGAGCGTCTGTAGTGCGCCTGGATGCACGTGTTGAGCTGGCATTGCTCGGCGTGCTCTGGGGTATTTCCTATCTCTTGATCGCCGTCGGGCTGGAGAGCTTCAGCCCGGCGGTTGTCGTCTTGGTGCGCTGCGTAATGGGAATGGTGGTTCTGGCGGGCGCGGTCTTGGCCGACCCGCAGGCTCGTAGGGACTCGCGAAGTTACGGGAGCTATCTCAAGTACTTGCCGGTCCAGGCGCTGGTGGCCTCGACGGTGCCTTATCTGCTCATATCCTGGGGCGAGACGAGGACCTCGGTGGCGACGGCCGGAATGCTGAACGCGGCCACGCCGCTTTTCACCTTCATCTTTGCCCGCATCTTCATCGCCGACGAGCGCGATTCGCTATCCAAGGTCGCCGGCCTGGTGCTGGGCTTCGCCGGCGTGGCGCTGATACTCGAGCCCTGGAACAGCCAGCCCGGCGCTCACAGTCAATTGATCGGGAGCTTGGTAGTCCTTTCGGCCTCAGCCTTCTACGGCTTCGGTTTTGTGTACACCAGAAAGTATCTTGGTCACCGATCCGGATCCGCAAAGGTCGCGGCGCTCGGGCAGATCGCCTTTGCGGCCCTGCTTGCGACCCCCTTTATGCCGTTCTTCCACGCGCCCGTCAAGCGCGGCTCGCTGCTGGTTGCCTGGTCCGCCGTGCTGGTGCTCGGCGTCGTGCAGACTGGAATTGCGACCCTGATGTACCACCGCGTGGTGCGTTCCCTTGGCGCTACCGCCTCTTCCGTGGTCACCTATGTGATACCGGTGGTCGCGGTGGTCACGGGGGTGCTCTTCGCCGGCGACAAGCTTGGTGCGAGCTTCATCGCGGGAGCGGGGATCGTCTTCGGGTCCGTCTACCTGGTGATGCGCCGGCCCGGGGCTATGCCCGCTGCAGAGACGGGAGCCACGGCTTCCTAGTCCCCTCGTAGGACTCGATTTCACCCTCGTAGCGCAGCGAAAGGCCGATGTCGTCAAGACCTTCCAAAAGGCGGTAGCGAGTGAACTCGTTCAAGGGAAACGGGACGTCGACGGCGGCCGCCGGGCAAATCAGGCGCAGCTTCTCGATATCGACCGTGATTTCGATGGAGGGGTCTCGATCGAGGGCTTCCTGTAGCGCGGATACGACCTCGAGCGGGGCGACGACTGGCACCAGCCCCGCCTTGGTCGAGTTGTTGTAGAAGATGTCACCGAACTTGGGGGAGACGACAGCCTTGAATCCGTAGTCGACCAAGGCCCAAACCGCGTGCTCCCGCGAAGAGCCGGTGCCGAAGTTGGGTCCGGCCACCAAGATGCTGGCACTCGCATAGGAGGGGTTGTTGAGGATGAAGGACGGATCCTCCCGCCACTCCTGGAAGAGGCCCACGCCGAAGCCGGTTCTTTCGATGCGCTTAAGCCAATCGGACGGGATGATCTGGTCGGTGTCGACGTCACTGCGCTCCAGCGGCAGTCCGCGCCCGGCGATCTTGGTGATCTTTTCCAATTTCTGCTTCTCTTTTCTGGGGTGCTCGGCTAGAGATCCGCTGGAGTTGCGAAGTGTCCGGCAATCGCGGTGGCCGCAGCCACCTCGGGCGAGACGAGGTGTGTCCGGCTGCCTTTGCCCTGGCGGCCCTCGAAGTTACGGTTGGAGGTGGAGGCGGAGCGCTCGCCCGGCTTCAGACCGTCCGGGTTCATCCCCAGGCACATGGAGCATCCCGCCTGGCGCCATTCGAAGCCCGCCTCGGTGAATATCTGATCCAGGCCTTCGGCCTCCGCCTGAGCTTTCACAAGTCCGGATCCGGGGACGACCAGCGCGCGCAGGCCGGGACGCACCTTGCGTCCCTCCAGCACCTTGGCCGCGGCCCTGAGGTCCTCGATGCGCGAGTTGGTGCACGAACCGATGAAGACGGTATCCACGTTCACGTCGGCGAGACGGGTGCCGGCCTTCAGTCCCATGTATGTGAGCGCTCGCTGTGCGGCCTCCTGGGAGGCCGGGTCGCCAAAAGTGGCGGGATCGGGAACCGTGCCGGTGATCGGAGCCACTTGGGACGGATTGGTGCCCCAGGAGACGTGGGGCACGAGTTTGGTCGCGTCGATGTGCACAACCTTGTCAAAGGAGGCGTCCTCATCGGTCACCAGCGAGCGCCAGTAACGCTTTGCCTCCTCGAATTCCTCACCCTTGGGGGCGAATGGGCGGCCTTCAATGTATGCGAAAGTGGTTTCGTCAGGAGCGATGAGACCGGCTCGCGCTCCCGCCTCGATGCTCATGTTGCACACGGTCATCCGGGCCTCCATGGAGAGGTTGCGGATGGCCGCGCCTCGGTACTCGATCACGTAGCCGATTCCGCCGCCTGTGCCGATCTGCCCGATGATTGCCAGGATCAGGTCCTTCGCCGTGACTCCGGCGGGGAGCTCGCCGTCAACCTCGACCGCCATGGTTCCGGCCTTTACCTGAGGCAAGGTCTGGGTCGCCAATACGTGCTCGACTTCGGAGGTCCCGATCCCGAAGGCCAGGGCGCCAAAGGCGCCGTGCGTGGCCGTGTGGCTGTCGCCGCACACGATGGTCATGCCTGGCAGGGTGAGTCCCTTCTCGGGGCCTATTACGTGCACGATTCCCTGGTCGCGGCTGCCCATCGGGTAGAGGGTTATGCCGAACTCGGCGCAGTTTGCTGAAAGCGCCTCGAGCTGCCTGCGCGAGATCGGATCGGCCACCGGCTTATCGATGTCCTTGGTGGGCACGTTGTGATCGGCCGTTGCAATCGTAAGGTCCGGCCGGCGAACCTGACGCCCGGCCATGCGCAGGCCGTCGAAGGCCTGAGGTGAGGTCACCTCGTGGAGGAGGTGCATGTCGATGAAGAGGAGGTCCGGCTCGCCGACGCCGTGGTGGGCAACGTGGGCGTCCCACACCTTTTCGCTCAGGGTTTTACCTGCCATGCCTTGCTCCTAGCGGTTGCTGCGGCCGCGCGACTCCGCGACTTCGAATCGGGCCGTCCATGCCTTCGAGAATACTTTCCCGGCGGCGTAAATGCCCTGCTTTGGTCTCAAAGGTGTATACAAATGATGGGCCTTCGAGCTTGCCCAACGGCCCACCAGGGCGGTAACGACTATCCTTGAGGTGTGGCAGAGACACTCACCAGACAAGCTTATGACCGCCTCGTCGACGAGCTCGATGAGCTCACGACGCGCGGCCGCATCGAGATTGCCAAGGTGATCGAGGCAGCCCGCGCCCTCGGAGACCTGAGCGAAAACGGCGATTACCATGCCGCCAAGGACAGCCAGGGAAAGATGGAGGCGCGTATTCGCCAGATTCAATCCATCCTGCGCGATGCCGTGGTGGTCGATGAGGCGTCGCTCTCGGACGAAGTGGCGGTGGGATGCACCGTGACCTTGCGCTATGCGGGCGACGAGGACTTGGAATCCTACTTTTTCGGATCGATCGAGGAGAAGCGCCCAGGGCTCGCTTCGCTATCGCCATCGAGTCCCCTCGGTCAGGCGCTGATTGGTCGCAAGGCCGGGTCGGTGGTCTCATATCAGGCACCCGGCGGTCAGCTCGAGGTGGAGATCGTGAAGGTCGGCTCCTGACGTTTTAGCGTCAGTAACGGCCCTCGGGCCGCCGCGATCTTTAGAAGCGCCTTGGACCGAACTTTCATCCTTCCTTGCATGTGGCCAAAGAGCCATGGGTAACCGCCGAAGCTGAGTTATCCATCTTTCGGCTCGCTATGGCCGGGGGCCTGCTCCGGCCGCTATGTGGACGCCGCGCGGAGTCGGGGATACAGTGCTAGCAGGGCCACTGCGCTGGTCAGCATCGCACCCGGCAGTATCGGAGGAGCCATGCCCGAAAATCCCTTCAACGAGCGCCACGTTCCCAAATGGTCTGACGTATCCCAGTTCCTCACCCTGCGCGCACCACGCCTCGATCTGAACCGGGCGCGCCTGGAAGCCTGTGCGGACGTATGGGATCTGCGGCGCCTCGCCCGCAGCCGCACGCCGCAGGCGGTCTTCGATTACGTGGACGGCTCGGCTGCCAGCGAGGTCACGCTGAAGCGTCAGCGAGACCTCTACTCCAGGATCGAGTTTTTGCCCAAGGTTCTTGTGGATGTGGCGAACGTCAGGACAGGAGTAAAGATCCTGGGAGTGGAGAGCGACTGGCCCTTCGTCTTAGGCCCGACCGGGTTCACCAGGCTGATGAATCATGAGGGCGAGGTCGGCGTCGGCGCCGCGGCGGCAAGGAACGGAGTCCATTACGCACTGTCCACGCTGGGAACGACGTCACCCGAGGAGCTCCAGCGGGCGGTGCCCAAGGGGCGAAAGATGTTCCAGCTTTACATATGGCGCGACAGGTCCTTCTCGCGGGATTTGCTGGCAAGGGTAAAGGGAGCCGGCTACGACACGCTGATTCTCACCGTGGACACCCCGATCGCGGGCCAACGCCTGCGCGATGTGCGTAACGGCTTTTCCATACCGCCGCGCCTTACTCTAAAGACCCTGTTTGACATGTCTCTTCATCCTGCCTGGTGGTTCAATCTTCTAACAACGCCTGCACTCGAGTTCGCCTCACTCTCCTCGACGGGAGGCACGGTAGCCGAACTGATCGGCCAGGTCTTTGATCCACAGCTGACGATGGCCGATGTCGAATGGCTTCGCTCCGAGTGGTCCGGACCCATCGTCATCAAGGGGATTCAGAGCGCAGCGGATGCCGCCCTTGTCGCGGGGGCCGGCGTCGACGGGGTCCTTATCTCCAACCACGGAGGCCGCCAGCTCGACCGGGCGCCGGTGCCACTCGAGGTTTTGCCGAAGGTCCTGGAGGCGGTACCGGAGCGAGTCGAGGTATTCGTAGACGGTGGAGTGATGTCCGGAGGCGATGTCGTGGCCGGTCTATGCATGGGGGCCAAGGCGGTCTTCGTCGGGCGTGCCTACCTCTACGGCCTGATGGCCGGAGGCGAGGCGGGCGTGGAGCAGGTGATCCGTATATTCACCAAAGACATCCTCAACCAGATGGTGCTCCTCGGTGTTGACGACGTGGCGAAACTCAACCCGTCGATGGTCCGCGTGAGGGAGGGCTGATCGGACCGGACCGCCGGAGTCCTCCCGCAGGTGTGGAAACCGAAGATGGACCCTCGCTACGTCAATCCTCAGACCGGGCCGTTCTAAGTCGAAGCGCAAAGCCGGTCGACTCCTTGGTCCTAAAACTCCTCGACCTGCTGCCTGCGCGAGATCGGGGCGTCTCTTCGCAGATGCCGTTCTTTGACGGCCTCACCTCAACCGACAACACTGCATCTTTGCACGACCCGCTTTCCGGTGCC
>JAJYPE010000284.1 GCA_021795585.1 Actinomycetes bacterium
GGGGCGCGCTCGGCCCAACGGTGTACTGGGCGGAATCAAAGGGGCCCCCGCTTTTCCTACCCACCTGGCTCATCCGCTGCATTTGACACACGATCGCCCAGGGGCCATTTCACCACTCTCAGTGATGAAGCGTCCATCCTCGCCAGAGGCCATGACGGCCATCGCGCTAGGCGCCTTTGCCGATGTCGCGCGCCACGGAAAAATCATTTCCCAGATTAAAGGGTTAATTAACCGCGTAGCTGGCATGACGTGCGGTTAGACTCCCACTCCGCTGAACTCCATAGTTGTAGTTAGCTACTTTACCGAGAGTGGCCGCTTCGTCTAGACTCCATGGGAATGGCAGATCCGAAGCTAGGCCGGCGCGAGGCCAAAAAGCAGTGCACGCGGCAGGCAATCGTGCAGTCGGCCAAGGTACTTTTCAGCAAGAATGGGTTCTCGGCGACGACTATTGCTCAGATCGCCGAGGCCGCAAACGTATCCGAACGTACGTTCTTTAGGTACTTCCCGTCCAAGGAAGATCTCCTCCTCGAGGACACGATCAATCTTCTCGCAGAGGTCGAAGCCGAGATGGTCAAGCGGCCTGTTGACGAGTGGCCGCCCCGTTCGCTCCAGATTGCGGCCGAAACCATTTTGGCGCGAAGGATCATGACCGGCGAGGGTGTGCCTGTCATGGCGCCAGCGCGGCAGGAATTGCACCACGGCGTGGCTGCGGGTCTGGTCCGTGCCTTCATGGGTTGGGAAGATCGACTGGCGGCGGTTGTAGCGGCGCGCTTGGGGGAACTGGGCGCAGATATGGACTCCGACGAAAGCCGCGTCTACGCCAAAGTCGTCGCCAAGACATCCATCGGGGCACTCCGATCGGCAATGCAGCTGGTGGAAGACCTCCGGGCTAAACAGAGGGTCGCCCCCGAGGTAGGGGCGCGCATGGTCTCGGACTGCTTCTCCCTCCTTTCCGGGTGCTGCCGGCATCCGCTCTTCGCGGATGAGGCGTCCGCAGCCGAATAACCGGTCTACAGCGCTTCCTAGGGCTGGCTCCCTCGCTCGGCAAGAATGTGCCTCTGCACCTTCCGCTTGGTCATACGCGCCAGATCATCGTCAACGGCTTACTCGGCGTGCGTCAGGTGCTCATAGCAAGCCAGGAGCTAGCTCGGTCGGCAAGCTCCGCATAGGTCCTGGAGCCGTTTTCAGAATGCGACCGCCAGTCCGTCGAGAACGTTTCGGAACGCCGGCTGCAAATAACCTTGGCCGTGGCGTTCAAGACCGCCATGGCCAGATGCTTCATGCCTTCTCCGCAGGCAAGAGACGCACCGGAATGTCCGCATGTCGCGCCCGGACGAACTCCCCAAGCCCCTTGGCCTGCGGGTCGGGCCGGGTGGAGGCCGCCACCCCTTTGCCCAACAGGCCGACCACAACGAAATTCAGTGCGTGCAAGTTGGGCAGCTCGTAACGCCGCACCTCCAACCAGGCCGCCTCCGGGAGCAGCTCCTTGAAGCGTTCGACGTCCAGATAGGACGCAAGCCAGTCGAACGAGGCGCCGTCCCGTGTCCAGAGCCCCACGTTGGCGTTGCCTCCCTTGTCTCCGCTCCTGGCGCCGCAGACCATGCCCAAAGGCGCGCGGCGAGTCGGTCCGAAGTCGCCGGCTGCGGGCCTCGCGGCCGGCTTGGGCACGTCCGGAGGCGCTGCAGCCCTGCCGTGATGAGCTATCACTCGCCTGCTCCCATCGGGGAGCACGACGGCGTGGACGACCTCGGATGCCTCCACGAGAGCCGGCCAGTAGACGCCGTAGGCGCTCTCCGCGCCTGGCGGAGTGGTGGCGTGAAATCCTGCGTAGCCGCCCAGAGCAAGCTCCACGGTGGCGTTCGAGAAGGCCCGGCCGACCTTGGCCGGGTCGGGGTCCATGACGGTGATCCTCAAATGAGCGGTGGCCAGCTCATTGTCCGGGGAATCCTCGCGGTCGAAGCGCGCCAGGTGGACGTCCACGGCCTCGAAACGCTCCTTGCCCCCGAGGATGGAGAAGAGCTCCTCCTCCGCCCAGGCCGCCTTGGCTTCTATGTCGAGCCCGGTCAGCACGAGGGTCATCGAATTGCGATAGCCGCCCATATAGTTGAGAGCCACCTTGAGTTTTGACGGCGGCTCGGTTCCCTTCACTCCCGAAATCCGCACGCGGTCCTGGCCCACCTGTTCCAGATCGATACTGTCGAAGTGGGCCACGGCGTCCGGATTCGCGTAAGCGGGTTGCGCCACTTCGTAAAGAAGCTGGGCCGTTACGGTCCCCACCGAAACCAGGCCGCCGGTATCCGGATGCTTGGTGATGACCGATGAGCCGTCCGCGGCCACTTCGGCAATAGGAAAGCCCGGATAGCGGCGATCCTTGATCTCCCCGATGAAGGCGTAGTTCCCTCCGGTGGCCTGCGGACCGCATTCGATTACGTGCCCGGCCACCACGCCGCCGGCGAGCCGGTCGTAGTCGTCGCGGCTCCAACCGTGCCACCACGCCGCCGGCCCTACCACCAGCGATGCATCGGTCACGCGACCGCAGACGACGATATCGGCCCCCGCCTCGAGCGCCTCGGTTATGCCGAACCCACCCAGATACGCGTTAGCGGTGATCGGCGTGACACCCGCATCCGCCAAAAGCTGGCCGGTGTCGATGTTTACCAAGGGATGCCCGCCGTCGAGCAGCTCCATAACGCGGGCCGAGAGATCATCTCCTTCCACCCAGGCGATGCGGGGCGCCAGTCCCAGCTTTTCGGCCAGAGCGCCGATCTGGGAGGCGAGCCCGGCCGGGTTGAGCCCGCCCGCGTTGGAGACGACTTTGA
>JAJYPE010000285.1 GCA_021795585.1 Actinomycetes bacterium
AATGATCCACTTCGAGCGAAGAGAGCGTATTCCTGCCTGGGTTGTCCCGGCCGTTTTGACAGCGGCGCTACTAATTCTCCAGGCACTATGGAGGGGCCATGTTGGTCGAGTGGCCGAGTATGACGACGGCGTCTATTTCGCCGCCGCCCTGGAGGTCGCACATGGATTCCTGCCCTACCGAGCCTTCGACTTCCTGCAGCCCCCGCTTATCACCATCTGGCTGCTCCCATTTGCGGTTGTGGCGGCGCATACCTCGCAGCGCCTTGTCTTCGAGTTGGCGCGGTGGTTCACGGATTTGATCACGGTTCTGGACGTCGTCCTGGTGGGAGCGCTCATGCGGGGGCGACGTGCCGCGCGCGTGGCGCTTGCAATGGCGGTCACCGGCCTCAGCATCGGCTTCCTGCAGGCATCACAAACCATCTTGATAGAGCCTTACCTGGTCCTTTGGTGCCTGCTCGGGCTGCTTGCGCTCAGCCGCCGCCGTAGGCCGGGCATTGCCAGTGGGGAAATTCTGGCCGGCATCTGCTTCGGTCTTGCCGGCGCGACCAAAGTCTGGGCCATATTTCCCGCGGTCGTCGTCTTGGTAGTGCTCTTTTCGGCCGATAGGCGCCGGGCGTACCGTTTCGCGCTTGCCACCGGCGCGGCCTTCATCCTGGCCGTGGCACCGTTTGTCGCCGCCGACCCGGTGGGCGCGTTTCACCAGGTCCTGTTTGCTCAGGCGCAGCGAGGCTTCTCAGGCGAGAGCTTTGCCGGGCGCCTGGGCAACCTAAGCGGTCTCGCGTTTCTTGCCCGGCTGTCCCGGGGCGATGCAGTGCTTGTGACGGCAGTGGTCGCGGCGGCAGTCGCGGCGGCGCTCATCCTTTGGCGCAGGGGAGCACGCGAGGGGCAAACACCGAAAGCCTCGGAACTTGCCCTGATTTCGCGATGGAGCGCACTCGTGGTCGGCTTGGCGCTTTTGGCAGCCCCGGAGTTCTATTACCACTACGGCGCATTTTTCGCGCCGTTCTTGGGCCTGGCACTCGGGACCGCCGAGCTACCCAGCTCTCTTGCGGCACGGCCACTGGTGCCCGCATTGGCGATTCTGGCCGCACTGGCGCTTGTCGGCGATGTGCAGGCCATGGCGTCGCCACCGATATCCGGGGTCCGTCCCTCGCCCATGCCGCTGGTTCGGGGGGCGACCGCTTGCGTGGTCTCCGATCAGCCGGCAGTGCTGATTCTTGCCAACTCCTTCACCGGGGCCAGGCCCGGGTGCCCGCATGTTGCTGATTGGCTGGGCACCGAGAGGGTACTGGTGCACGGCACCTCGGGAGTGCGTGCCGACGCGACGAGCGCCGCTTTTCAGGCGGTACTGCTCCGATGGGTGGACAAGTCACAGGTGGTGCTTCTCTCCACCATAAACGGGGGAGTTGGCCCGAAGGTGGAGGCTCTGCTTCGCAGCCGGTTTGCCTCGCACTGGCGGCCCGGCCTCAGCGCAACGCTTTACCGGCGCCGTTCCTGACCCCGGAGGGGCCTTTGATGCCACCGCCGTGCGGAACCCTTGCATCGGCTCCCGGCCAGCCTGGGTGCCGGGAGCCGAGGAAGCAATTTCGGCCCCGTCGGCGAAGATGACCTCCGCCAGGAGCTGGTCCCTGTGGCCATGGGTTGGCACCGGGGTGGCCGAGTCCGCGAAAGACCCATTGGCCCCGCTACCTAGATGGGTTAATGAGGGGAGCAAAGGGGGCGGGTCTTTTCCTTCGCGAATCAGGCGATGCCCACATCGGCGCCCGCCTCGAAGCGATCATCCATCGGGCCAATCCCGATCTCTTGGAGCGCCACTTCAAGGACCGGTATCGCATCTTGCCATCTCGCAACCAGGCCCAGATCGGCCTCCGCGAAAATCGGGGCCGACTCGTCGCTGTTGATGGCTATTACGTGCCGCGCCGCGCGCACTCCCACCATGTGCATCGGCCTCCCGGAGATACCGATGGCCAGATAGACGCGCGGAGCGATGAACCTGCCGGTTGCCCCGACCTGCCTCGAACGAGGCATCCAATGGCGGTCGGTCACCTTGCGCGTCGCCACAACCTCTCCGCCGATCAGCTCGGCGAAAGCTTCGATGCGAGGGATCTCCTCGGGTTGGACGCCAAGGCCGACCCCAATAACGATTCCAGCTTTCGTCAACGGCTCGAGATCGTCGTTGATCACGCGAACGGTGGTCGTGGCGAGCGATGGTTCCGAACCTTGGATCAACTGCTGTTCGGGCAACAGAGAAGGTTCGCGCAGCATGGTCCTCGGGCCGGTTCCCGGCCGGAGGGTTACGATCGCGGTCTCGGTGAGAGCCTCGATCTCGACCAGCTCCGAGTAGTTGAGTGCCGGCTTCCAATAGGTGGGGAGCCCCTCGCTCACCTCGACGAGAGCGACATCTGAGACCAGAGCGCAGCCCAGCCTCGCTGAGAGCCTCCCGCCCATCTCGCGCCCCCAGGTGGTGGAGGGGAGCAGGATGGCCTGGGGACGGGCGGCACCTGCCCAGTCTGCAAGGGCGGCGGCCACCTGATCAGGCTCGGTCAGGTGGTCCACCCGGAGCAGCGCGTCCGCGCCGTGCCTCGACGGATCGAACTCCGTGGCGGCGACGCCGGTGGCGAGGATGACCCTGGCGGAGGTGGCGTGGGCGAAGAGGGCCGCGGTTCCCAACATCTCCACGGTCAGCCATTCCATTCTCGGCGCGGCCACTACCAGCACGTTTCGGACCGCCGAAGCGGACGCTTGACGCTCGGGCAAAGGAACCGTCCCGGGGTCGGGCTCGTCTGCGGCGATGAGCGCCGCCACGCGGGATGCC
>JAJYPE010000040.1 GCA_021795585.1 Actinomycetes bacterium
CGGCCTACCTCCCCCCCCCCTATTCCGCCAGGTGTTTGCCGGTTTGCGTCGGTCGGTTGGCTACGGGGCCCGCGGGCGGACCCTGAAAGACGATGGTGCCGCCCCCATGGCCCGCGCCGGGGCCGAGGTCGATGATCCAGTCGGAATGCGCTATCGCCGCCTGGCGGTGCTCGATCATGATCACAGTCTTCCCTGATTTCACCGGCCGGTCGAGCAGGGCCAAAAGCAACTCCACGTCCGCGGGATGTAGGCCTGCAGCGGACTCGTCGAGATGGGTTGCCGGCTTCAGGCGTTGCAGCTCGCCACCGGACAAGGTGGCAAGAGGCTGACCGATGCCAAGGTAGCCGAGGCCCACGTCCGCAAGCCTGCCGAGGGTCGCCAGGGCGCGCGAAATGCGTGCCTCGCCCGAGCCGAAGAAGTCCTGTGCTCCGAGCACCGACATCGCCAGTACCTCGGCGATGTCGTGATCTCCGAGGCGGTGCTCCGGGACGGACGGCTGGAAACGCCTGCCCTCACACTCGACACAGGTCGTGGAAACGCCTGCCATCATGCCCAGGTCGGTGTAGATCACGCCTGCGCCGTTGCGGGCCGGGCAAGCGCCTTCGGAGTTGGCGCTGAAAAGCGCCGGGCACATCCGTGCCAAGAGGGAGCTTTGGCATGGCTGGATTTCCTGGTCGACGGAGGGCCCGTGAAGGCCGCGCCCAAGCAAGCGCTTTTGTGACCCTGAGGCGTTTACCGGTAAGAGACCTTGTGCTCTAGCCCGGGTGATTGGGCGAGCCCATCATCAACCTTGCGGAGGGAAGGAGGTGAAGCGCCATGCATGAGGAAAATCTCGCTTTAATGAAGCGGGCATACGAGGCGTTTTCAACCGGCGATCTCGATACCATTCGTGCTATCGGACATGAGGACGAGGTGTGGTTCACACCGGGTCTAGGCGAATTCGCGCCTGAGTATCGGGGCGTAGACGACATCATCGAATACCTGGTGAAGCTGGCGGTGGCAACCGATGGCACGTTCAAGGACGAGCCGGAGATGTTCTTTGCCGACGAAGACCGGGTGACGGTGATCGAGAGAGTGACCGCTGCCCGCAAGGGGCGGACGCTGGATACGCGCATCATCCATGTCTATGACATAACGGATGGAAAGGTAGCCAGCGTGACCGAGTACGACGCAGAGCCCAAGAAGGTAGAAGCGTTCTGGTCCTGAAATTACTCAGGATGGCCCCGGCGGGGCTCGAAAAACCTCCGTCCCGCCGGGGCTGTTTCCGTCTCCGCATCGGGCGGCACATTGCCTCCGACATTTTGAGGCGGCGGACCACCGTCAACATGGTTCTCAAATCGGCGCGCGGGGCGAATTCGCCCTTGACGTTGATGACGCGGTTGAGTGACAGCTCTCGGAGTTGAGAGCCTTTGGACGACTGGTGGCAGCCCCTGAGGGCCTCGCCACATTGGGGTCCATTCAAACTGCCTGCCCCAAGCCGTCAGGCTGTTGGGCCAAGCTCGGGAGAAGGCGTGGCTGCGGTCGCCACCGAATGCCGGTGAGCGGCCGGGCTTCCCGGCGCAGGGCCCGGTCCACCTGCCGGGCCGACCTGCCTGAGTCCCTGCGCGCGGGCACAGCCGGCGTTCCCACGGCAGCCGCCTCCAGAGTTGGGCCCGGTCGGCACCACCCCTACCGCAATGGGGACCCCCCAAGAAGCGGTCACGGAGAGTCGAAACCTCGGGCACGCCCGGGCGCGCGCTGTGGACTCGTGCCAATCGGGATCGCCCACTCGCGTCTTGTTATCGGGGGCTCCCCCGAAACCATGCGGCGCCATGAGGAGCTGGTGCAGCGGCTTTTTGTTCACCGGCAGGTCAACTGATGGTCCGTGAACTCCGCCGGAGGCGGCGGCTCACTTAGCCGGTCGATAATACGACAAAGTCTCGGCTGGGAGCATCTGGTCATGGCTGAAACCGGAGTTCGGCTCGTGCACCTGTTTCGCCCCTTCGACGTCGGCCCAGCTGGGTGAATTCTATCGAATTCCCGGGGCTGACCTGGTATAATCGCGATCGGCTCCACGGCTCTCTCGACGACATGTCGCCGGAGAGTCCGAAGAGTGATGGCAGAAAGAGGAAGCAGCGCGGGCCGCTGTCCGGTCTGACGGGGAGCCCAGAGGCAACAGGCGATCAGTTGCCGGAGGCTGGAGCCTGTGGCGAATCTTCCGGGGTGCTCGTCCGGATGTAGGCCCGCTCGGAATCGAGATCGTTCGGATGGTTGACTGCCTGATCCAGCGATACGCAGCCTATGAACGCGTGCGAACGTCGCGCCCGGCCCTGCCTTTGCTTCAATGGCTGGATCGGCCGTATCACCGGTCCTCCACCCACAACGATGATCGTCTGCCTGCATTCCGGTCAGAGCAGCCGATTGCGAAACCGTGCTGTTCGGCGCCCGCTGGACATGGAGTCCGGTCAGATGCGCTCCGATAACGCTCGGCGTACTGACCCAAAGCCGTCGGGTGGGCCCTTTGTTGGTCGCTCCGCGGAACTGGGCGAACTGAGCTCGCTTGCCTCCATGGCCGCTGATAGGGGCCCAGCCGGAGCCATGGTCGTCGGGACACCCGGAATAGGGAAGTCGCGGCTGCTCGCCGAAGTGGTCCAAACGCTGGAGCGACCCTGCCTGAGAATGCAGGGCTATCAGAGTGCCCGTTATATAGCACTGGGCGCGGCGGGTGGATTACTGCGTGAGTTGAGCCGGGTCCCTATCGCGGGTGCGCGCCTCGACGCGCTTCTGGTCGGTGGGGCGGGAAGGCAAATGGCGCCTGAGTTCGTTCGCCTCTTCGAGATGGCTTTCCGGTGCCTGCTGGAGATGGGTCCGCTTTGTATCGTCGCTGACGACCTGCAGTGGGCTGACCGGGAGACGCTCGCATTGCTGCACTACCTGGTCGTGGCGGCTGGCAGCGCCGACGCGCCGGTCTTGGTGGTGTGCGCCAGCCGACCCGCGCCAAGGTCCGCTGCTTTCGCCGCCCAATACGCCGAGGCCTTTCCGGCGGGTCGCTTTGCACGCATCGAACTGGGGCCGCTCGATGAAACCGACGGCGTCCGGTTGCTGAGTACCCTGGCGCCCGGCCTCGGGTCGAGTGGAGCCGCAGAGCTGTGGCGCCGGGCCTCGGGATCCCCCTTCTGGATGACCGCTCTTGCCGCCGACCGAGCTTCCGGGGACGACACTCGCCGCACCTCGCCGCAAAACGTCATACACGCACGCAGCTCCAACCTCGGCGCGGATCCAGCGACACTCTTCGCGCTTGTCCTGGTAGCTGCACACCCACTCACCGTCGACGGGATCGGCGAGCTTTTGGGGTGGCCGGAGACCCGGGTTAGAGGCGCAGTCATGGAACTCGCCAACCGGGCCCTCGTGCTTCAGGACGGCGCCACGGTTTCGGTCGCTCACGACCTGATACGCGAGACGGTGTCGCCGGAGCTCGCCGAGGACACCGTCGTGCGGATGCACGGCCGCTTGGCTCGCTGGCTCGAAGCCACAGCGGGCGACAACGTCCGGCGGCTGTCGCGCGCCTTGGAGCATCGTGTGGCCTCGGGGTCCGATGGAAACGATCTCGCTGTCCGGATCGTGCGTTCGCCACAACGGCGGCTGGTCGGAAACGAAGGGCTAACCATGCTCGGCCAGATCGCGGACGCGGCCGGCGGCGCCGTGGGACTAGTCCTGCAGGAGCAGGTGGCGGCCTTGGCTTTCGAAATCGGTGACTGGGATATGGCGCTGCAGCGGTGGTCCGCGCTCGCCGACCGGGCGACCTCCGGAGCGGAGCGCGCTGCCGCCGCGCTCACCGCGGCAGGGTCGGCCCTCAAGCTTGGGAGGTCCTTCGAAGTGCACGCCTATGCGGCAACAGTCCGTGAGCTGGCCTCGGACGACCCGGTACTGTCGATCGAGGCAGACTGCATCGACGCGCAGTCTCTGCTGTGGCTGGAAGGTCAGGCGATGGGGGCCAGGCCACTTGTCCAGCGCGCCATGGCCGGCGCTCAGGGTTTGGTCGAGGGGGCGGGAGGGACCGCGGCCTTGGGAGACCGTGAGTCGGCCGCTTACGTCAAAGCAGTTCGTGTCAACCTCGACGCGGCGATACGTCGGGCGGATGCCGACACGGTCAGACAGTGCGCGGAGTTGATCCAGCAGGCCGCACGCGACCCTGCCGACGTTTTGGCAGCCGCGTCTGACCGTGTCTTCTCGATGCTGCAGTTCGAGGGGCTGCCGCGTGCCGCCGAGCCGCGGGCCAAACGGGCGCTGGAGGAGGCGCGCCTTTTGACGATGCCCAGCCTCGAAGTGGAAGCCATCCACTGGGTGGGTTGGATCGCCCATCACCTCGGCCATCTCGACGAAGCATCCGACCTTCTGCGCCAGACGGTGGCGCTGGCCGAGCGGATCGGCGCCCCTCGCCGCTTCACCCTCCAACAGCTAAGGGCGGTGCTTCATTCGATCGAAGCGAGCCGCACCGACTTCCCATCCAACATCGCGGCCATCGCAGACCTGATCACAGCCGAGTCGGATCCCCATTTTCGCCTGGTCATCCGGACTCTCCATATTGGACTCGTCGGGCGCTTCTCGACGCCGAGCGAGGGCGAACTCGACTCGCTGCGGGAGGCCATATCCGTAGACGCAGCCGTGGCAGGCTGCGGGCGGTGCCTTTGGGAGTCGACCCTCGAGGCAGCGGAGGTATCTGCGCGGATTGGTGCATTGGCCGAGGCCGAGGATGCGGTCGGCCGCTGGGACGCGGCCCACCCCGATCCACGCCCGGGCGGTCCGGCGGTCCGGCGTGCCTACGTCGAAGCCCTGCTCACCGCATGGCGAGATCCCGGTGCAAGTGCAAAGCTCTTCGCCGAAGCCGCCGAAGCGGCCGAGTCGATCGGGTACAGGCTCTTGCGCCTCTGGATCGATCTCGACGCTGCCGCCACACTGGCTCAGCTCGACCGGAAATCCGCCATCGGCGCGTTCGAGCGCGCAGCCCGCGAATCCGAGGAGATGGGCGCCAACAGCGAACTCCAGCTTGCCGAGGCACGACTGCGAGGCCTCGGGGTACACACCTGGAGGAGAGGTCCGACCACCTCGCCGACCACGCTCAGCCGGCGCGAACACGACATCGCCGAAGCCGTGGCCAGGGGGGCGACAAACCCCGAGATCGCCGCCGCACTGTTTCTTTCCCGCAAGACGGTCGAGCGCCACGTCTCGCACATCCTGGCCAAGCTCGGTGCGCGGAACCGCGCCGAATTGGCCGCGCTTCTGGCTCACAAAGATGAGGGAGCTGCCGGATGATACGGCTCGGCCGGCTCCTTAATGTGTGTTCCCGATGGGACTGCTGGTACTGCTGGTGCCGACGGACGCTGCCGAAGTGCCGATCGGTTCGAGGGCGATAGAGGCGCTCGCGCGCCTCGGCGTAACGAACCTCTCACTGGCCGCGGACAGCGACACTACAGCCATCATCCTTGAAGGCTGGGCGTTCGACCCTGCCCGGTCCGGCGCGGCCATCCGGGCTCTCGGCTCACCCGGGGAAGCTCGAACGCTGCAGCCGGTCGCACAAATGGCGGTCTCGGCCGCCGCAAACCAGGGAGGAACCCTTCCATGAACCCGATCAAGGCTCTAGTCGCCGCAATTCCCACGCTCGCCCTTGGCGGAGCCGTGTTTCTCGGAGCTGGCGCCGCGGCTGCGGCTCCCGGCCCCACGCCCAATAATGAGACCGGCGCAGCCAACATGGTCAATGCGCACGCCAAGCCCGCGATGGTTAACGCCATGAAGATCAACAATCCCAAGGGCAGCTCAGGAATGTGGTGTGCCGTCTACTTCACCAACGGCATGGAGTCACCGGGGCCCTGCAACAAGCCAACCCAATAGAGTCGGCCCTTGGTCTGCTGCGGGGCGGTTTAGGCGCCATCAGGGGCATCGGACTCTTGTGGCGGGGTCTCGCTTACCATAGCGTTGCAGTTAGCAACTGAGGTCCGCCCTAGCGCTACTCGAGAAGGTGTTCGGTATGAGTGCGCATCTGGCTGACGAGGGTAGGTGTCATCTCTGCGGCCGACCGATGGTAGAAGGCGTTTGTCGGCACTGCGACCGTCTTGCGCAATCCTGGTTCAATCAAGCGGCCTCCTGGGTTCGGCACCCACAAGGCCGCTGGTTGGGCGTGGTCGCCCTGGTGCTGGCTGCAATAGAGTTCGCATTGTTCGGGCCGGGGTTGCCCGGTTCGAGCCATTCGATCAGACCGTCCACCGGCGCTGTCTCGACCGAGCCGGCACCTCCGACTAGCAGTCCCGTCACCCGACCTACCGCGGCGTTTGCCGCACCCTCGACGTTCGAGGTGCTCGGCGCTGAGATGGATATCTTTGGCAACAGGGTCAGGCGTGGGTACGCGTTCGTAATCCATTCCAGCCCCCAGAACAGCTATCTGCTCACCGACTTTTACATGATCGCACAGGCCTACATGAATGGAATCGACACCGTATACCTGAGACGGCGGGGCCAAGAGTTCACGGCCAAGGTGATCGCCGTCGGCCCAGATTGCCACGTGGCGCTGTTGCAGATCAGCGGTACCTACCCATCCCTTCCCGTTTCGGCAGCTATACCCAAGGCCGGCGATACCGTCACGCTAGGTGAAGCGACGTCGGGCACAAAAAAGCAGGCTGCGCTGGTGGCGTACTCCGACGCAGCGGGGACGAGCCATTTGACGTTGTCCTTGGAGGTGTCGAGCGTTGACGACGGCCTTCCCGTGCTCGACACGGCAGGGCGGGTGGTCGGCATCGCGGAACCGACAATGCTATACCGGGTGGGAGGTGTAGGGTTCGCAGTTCCCATGCTCCAAGCGTGCCAAGCCGTAGGCGCCTGTTGATCGCCCAAGAACCCTGTGTTAATGACTCTCGGCGGTCCAGTCTGCCCGTCCCTCGCGTCCTCCTCAGCCGCCGCGCGGCTGGACAACTTCCCTGAGCCCAAAAGGGGACAGGCGGGCATATCGGTGCACCCCAGATGTGGGTAGGAGCCAGACCGATCCAGCCCGAGGCTCGTCACGATCGGAATCGCATCGATGGCAAGTCAAACCGGCGAATCATCTAGATTCGCTGAAGCCGGCCGCACTGCTACTTGTCTTGATCCCAACCGTGTCGATGAACGGCATTTGACCCGGCCCGCGGAGCGTCAGCGGTTTGGGCGTGCGGGTCAGCTCGTCGCCGATGCCGGCCCGCAGGTGGATGTGCATGTCCAGGGAACAGAGGAGCAGTCAAGCTGGGCGGGAAACCGTCATTCGGTCAAGTCAAGGCGTGCCGCGAGCAGTCGGTCAGCGCGTACTTTTAACCCGGGCTCGGGGACCCACCTCGCCCTCCCTCAGACCCTGAAAGTCGCGCGACATCATCCGGCTTGGGCCGTCGGTCGAATCAGGATCTCATTCAACGCCACGCGCCGTGGACGTCCCACGGCGAAGGCGATCACCTCGGCTACATCCGCTGCGGTGATTGCGAATTGCTCGTAGAATTTCTCGGTGGCTGCCTTGACCTCGGCGCTCGTGATGTGCGTCGGGAGTTCGGTCGCGACTGCCCCGGGTTCAATTACCAGCACGCGGATGTCGGGCTGCAACTCTTGACGCAGTGCTTCCGACCAGCCGTTCATCCCCCACTTGGTCGCTGCATAGGCCGCGTTGCCTGCACGAGCTGTGCGACCGGCCACAGATGAGATATTGACGAGGTCACCGCCACCTTCACGAAGCTGACCCAAGAACACCTCCGTTGCGGTCATCGCACCCAGCAGGTTGGTTTCCACCATGCGGCGATGGTCTTCACGATACTCAGGTGTGAACGGTCCGAGAAGCATCACGCCGGCGTTGTTGACAAGGATGTCCGCTCCCCCGAGTTCGCTCTGCACCCGGGCAGCTGCGGCCACCAGTGAATCGCGATCGGTGACGTCGGCGGTGATGGCAATTGCCCCGTTGCCTAATACGGAAGCAAGCTTTTCGATGCGATCCGCGCGCCGAGCCAATAACGCCACGCGATGGCCGCTCGCGGCCAGTGCACGTGCGGTGGCCTCGCCGATCCCTGAAGACGCGCCGGTAATCACGGCAACGCGTTGGGCGGTATGTTCTGAGCTACTCATCTGATTTATCCTCCATCTTTGGCCGCCTTTGCCCGCGTCCAAAAAGTTCCGGGTGAATGCCACGAAAGCACGCATGCTCCTTAGGGTCCCACTCTTGGTGGCTGGATCTGATCCGAACCGGGATCCCGGGATTTTCCGGCCAGACTAACCCCCGTTCGCGCCGCCGCCTATGTCTCAGGCATGACCTCGGTGTTAAGGGTTGTTCTGACGGGCACCGCCCGGTTCGGGCATCCTGGAATTTGGGGGATCCGCCATCCAGGACTCAGTTAGACCTGACGTCGGCCACGCGTGCGATGCTAGCGGCCCCTCTCTCTGCCGGGAGCGCCTTGGAACAGTTGCCACTGCGCGGATACGGCCAGGGCTCATACTCGGTGCGGGTCAAGTAGCAAACTCAGTCATGCTCTCGGGCGGTGAGGTGTCGCTTTCGGGCGTGACCTCTCAGCGCCTGGATTATCCCAGCCGACAAAAAGCCCGCCGTTCAGGCACGTACCCGTAGGCGGACATGTGGTTATTTTGCCCGCCTGTTACGCCAGGTCGATCCCGACACTGGGAAGAGCAGATTGACGCCGATTGCGGAGGCCGGGGATGCACGGCGCCAGCGATGAATTCAGGCCCATTGGTCCATTCTCAGTTGACTGGGCGCTTAATTGTCAGCGGCGGCGAGAAGAGCGGCCAAACCACTTCCCCGTGGCGATCTGTAGTGCCCAACGAACTCGAGGTGAGGCGAACCAGGGCCGCGAGAACTCGCAGCCGCCTCTTGACCACGCCTTGCGGCGGGGGCGGACGGGACGATAACCTGGGGTGCCGGTGCGCTTGTCGCGCCGGAGCCGCAGGGAAGCCTGCGGGCACAATTGATGCGGGAGCTCGGACGTACCGGGCTGAGAGGGCGCCTGCTGGGTGCCGACCGACGAACCTGATCCGGATAATGCCGGCGGAGGGAGGAGCCGTTATGACAAGGCCTATTTCGTTCCCAGAGGACGGAGCCCAGCGGCGCAAGATCTATCTGGGAGACGGAGAGCGTCCCGACCTTCGGGTCCCATTTACCGAGGTCTTGCTCGGAGATTCACCCTCCGCATCGGGACCGGTGCCGAATCCGGCCCTGCGTCTGTACGACGCTTCCGGTCCGGGAAGCGACCCCGAGAAGGGACTGCCCCCTTTGCGCAGGCAATGGATTCTCGGCCGGAGCGATGTCGAGGAGTATGAGGGTCGGCCCGTGGCCGCTCGTGACGATGGCCGGGGGGCATCGGCAAGGGACGGAGCAGGGTTGCGTGGCTCGACACAATGGCGTGCTGCGAGAAGCCTGCCGCTGCGCGCTCGGCGCTCCCCTTCGGGAAAGTCGGTCGCAACCCAGCGCCACTACGCGCGATCGCGAGTTATTACCGAGGAGATGCGTTTCGCCGCGCTTCGCGAGGGTGTGGACCCTGAAGTTGTCCGAGAGGAGCTTGCCGCGGGACGGGCCATCCTGCCGGCCAATATAAATCACCCCGAATCTGAGCCGATGATCATAGGCAAGCGCTTCCTGGTCAAGGTCAACGCCAACATTGGCAACTCTTCGGTCAGCTCTTCCATCGCCGAGGAGGTCGACAAGCTCACCTGGGCAACGCGCTGGGGCGCCGACACCGTGATGGACCTTTCGACCGGGCCCGATATCCACACCACACGGGAGTGGATCATCAGAAATTCGCCCGTCCCCATCGGAACCGTTCCCATCTACCAGGCGCTCGAGAAGGTGAACGGGAGCCCGGAGGAGCTGTCCTGGGAACTCTACCGCGACACCCTGATCGAACAGGCGGAGCAAGGTGTCGACTATGTGACCGTGCATGCCGGCGTGTTGTTGAGGTACGTCCCGCTCGCGGCGGGGCGACTCACCGGAATCGTGAGCCGTGGCGGCTCAATCATGGCCGCCTGGTGCCTTGCCCACCACCGCGAGAATTTCCTCTACGAGAACTTTGACGAGCTCTGTGCGATTGCCGCCGCGTACGACGTCGCGCTCTCCCTCGGTGACGGCCTTCGTCCCGGCTCGGTAGCGGACGCCAACGACGAAGCGCAGTTCTCGGAACTGAGAACTCTTGGAGAACTTACCGAGGTGGCCTGGCGCCACGACGCTCAGGTGATGATCGAGGGCCCGGGCCACGTGCCCTTGCACAAGATCCCCGAGAACGTGGCCCTGCAGCAGCAACTTTGCCACGAAGCACCGTTCTACACGCTTGGCCCTCTGACCATTGACGTCGCACCGGGCTACGACCACATCACGTCGGCGATCGGGGCGGCAGTTATCGGGATGCACGGAACGGCCATGCTCTGCTACGTCACGCCCAAGGAGCACCTTGGGCTGCCGGGACGCGAAGACGTGAAGCAAGGCATGATCGCCTACAAGATCGCAGCTCACGCAGCCGATTTGGCCAAGGGACACCCCGGTGCCCAAGACTGGGACGACGCGCTTTCCAAGGCGCGCTTCGAGTTCCGCTGGGGCGACCAGTTCAATCTGGGCATCGATCCGGAGACGGCGCAGGCCTTTCATGATGAGACGCTGCCCGCCACGCCGGCCAAGACCGCCCATTTCTGTTCGATGTGTGGCCCGAAGTTCTGCGCAATGCGGATCAGCCAGGATGTGAAGGATTACGCGTCCACGCATGGGATGCCGGTTTCCGTCGCAGTTTCCCAAGGCATGCGTGAGAAGGCCGACGAGTTCCGCGAAAAGGGATCGAACCTCTATGTCGAGCCAGGTGTCTGAATGAGCATGCGCCCGCTGCCAACGAGGTCCGCGAGGACCTTGATGGCGGGGCCTTAGGGTCCGCGGGCCATGCAGTGACGATCACGCAGGCCGCCAAACGACGTGCGTCAACAGGAAGGTCCGTTGCAGTGGCTGGCTTTCCCGGAACCGCGCCCGGCACTGAAACGCCGCCCGATCCAAAGGGCGTACCAAGGCCGCTAGAGCCTGGCGGTCGGAGCTTCCACGTTCTTCGCGGACGAGAAGACGTAATAGGTACCGTTCCAGCTGAAGGCCATTTCGGCCGGCACCATCTTCGACGATGAGACCGGAGTTGCGGGGCCGTTAGGCCCGAAGGTCACGCCACTTACCACGAAGCCTTTCCCGCCGCTCATCACGCGCATGGACCTGTATTGGAAGTATCCCTTGGCTCCGCCGGTGAGGACGCTGGCGACGGGAACCTGGGTGGTCAGGTCGTCAGGGTTGGAAAACCACCCGTCATAGGCCACCTCCACCAGAGTGGGCGGCGCCGATCCAGCCGCACGGAAGACGAAGAGCGTTACGGCGTTCAGGTTGTAGTAGCTGCAGGCTCCAGCCACGACCGCAAAGTCCTGGCCATGGACCGGCGACAGATAGATGACGTACTTCGCCTCTGAGGTTTTCAAGATCTGCCCAAGCGTCTCCATGGCGCATGCGCCCTTCTGCAACGGCGGATCCGGAATGGCATTTTGCCCGGGCAGGGTGATCTGGCTCCAATCGACGTTGGAAAATGCCAGCGCTGCAGCACTGGCTTGAGCTGGCGCCGCCGTGCTAGTCGTTACGGACCTACCCGAGGTGGCCGTAGCCGACGAATTTGCCGCACTGCCACCCGTGCCGCACGACGCCAGGAATACGGCCGCTACCGCCAGGGTGGACGTCAGCGGGCCGCTTGAGCGCCCGCGACGATTCCGGCGGATCGGGGCGCAGCCTGGTTCCCTGCGAACAGCTTCCTTCACCGCGGGTAATCCCCTTGCAACGGGACCGGCAATGACGTCGTCACCACACCTTGGGACCCCACGATACTACGCGGACATTGCACGGGGGGCGCTCGTCACTCGAGCATGGAAGGCAAGATCCCTGGCCCACGACTGTTGCCAATCCGTCTTGTTTGTATCGATAGAGAACTTGCAAATGCCAGTCGCAGTCGCGCCACGCCAGCGTATTTCGGCCGGCTCGAGAGCGGCGGGTAAGAAGTGATCCGCGACAGCGGGCCCGGCGTAAATGCCGGTCCGAGTCTGCCGAAGGGCCGTGGAGCTGTCATGCCCATGAATTCAGAGGCTGTGACGGGCACCGCAAAAATCGGTCCAGCCTAAATGTGAGTCCGGGCTTCCAGAATGGAAACAGAGGACGACGGCACCATGAAGTCCTTTCCCCACGCCCTCGAGCA
>JAJYPE010000286.1 GCA_021795585.1 Actinomycetes bacterium
CCACGACCGGCTCCGCCTTGCCCGCCAAGTGCACCATGTACTCGACCGAGGGCGCGGTGGCGATCAAGGAGAGATCGAACTCCCGCTCCAGGCGCTCGCGGACGATCTCCATGTGCAGCAGTCCCAAAAAGCCGCACCGGAAGCCGAAGCCCAGTGCGAGCGAGGTCTCTGGCTCGTAGGTGAAGGAAGAGTCGTTCAGGCGCAGCTTCTCCAGAGCATCGCGCAAGTCCTCGAACTCGTCCCCGTCCACCGGGTAGAGCCCGCAGAAGACCATCGGCTTGGGGTGGCGGTAGCCTGCCAGCGCCTCGCTCGCCCCACCCTCGACCGTGGTGACGGTCTCGCCGGCGCGCGCCCTGCCGACATCCTTGATGCCCGAGATCAGGTAACCCACCTCGCCGGGGCCGAGCTCGCCGACCGGCACCGGAACCGGGGTCCTGGCGCCGATCTCCTCCACCCCGTGGACGGTGTTGGCCTGCATGAAGCGCAGCTTGTCGTTGGCGTGAAGCGTCCCGTCCATCACCCGGATCGAGGACACGACCCCGCGGTACTGGTCGTAGTAGGAGTCGAAGATGAGAGCCCGCAGCGGAGCGGCGGCGTCTCCCTTGGGGGCCGGAATCCTCTCCACCACAGCGTCCAGAAGCGCGCCCACCCCCTGCCCCGTCTTGCCCGAGACCCGCAGGATGGAGTCAGCGGGGATGCCGAGCACGTTCTCGATCTCGGCGGCGTAGCGGTCGGGGTCGGCGGCCGGAAGGTCGATCTTGTTGAGGGCGGCGACTATCTCGAGGTCGTTCTCGATGGCGAGATAGCAGTTTGCCAGCGTCTGGGCCTCGATGCCCTGGCTGGCATCCACCAGCAGCACGACCCCCTCGCAGGCGGCCAGCGACCGGCTCACCTCGTAGCCGAAGTCGACGTGGCCCGGGGTGTCGATCAGGTGCAGGGTGTGGCCGTTCCAGCTAACGCGAACGTTCTGGGCCTTTATGGTGATGCCACGCTCACGCTCGATGTCCATGGTGTCGAGGTACTGCTCCCGCATCTCCCTCGGGTCGACCGCGTGGGTCAGCTCGAGGATGCGGTCAGAAAGGGTCGATTTGCCATGGTCGATGTGGGCGATGATCGACAGGTTGCGGATCTTGGAGGTCTCTATCATCTTTAGTGGTTCAAGCCTAATGGGAGTCGAGCCCTCCCCACTAGGAGCCGGTGCGGCGGTTTCCCCAGGACAGCGCTAAACTATTCACTTCGCGGCGGAGCCCGAGCGGCCGTCGGCAAGCTCCGGCACGGAAGTTTCAAGACAGAGGTTGAAGTGGCAAACATCAAGAGCCAGATCAAGCGGAACAAGCAGAACGAGCGGCGCCACGAGCGCAACAAGGCTGTGCGCTCCGAGCTGAAGACGCGCGTGAAGTCCGCGCTGACCGCCGCCGAGACCGGCGCAGAGGACTCCGTCGAGGCTGCGCGCCTTGCCATCTCCAAGCTCGACAAGGCCGCCAGCAAGGGCGTAATCCACAAGAACCAGGCCTCGCGCCGCAAGTCGCGCTTGATGGCGCGCATCGCCAAGCTCCAGGACCAGAGCTGATCGAGCGCCGGGCACGATCCCGGCATCACCGGACCCCCGGGCCCGGAAAGGGCAAAAAGGCGGAGCCCTAAATCCGCCCCTTCTCCAGCCGCCGCATGCGACCGTGCGCACTCGCGCAAAGGGTTGGAAGGAACGACTTGCGCTCACCCAGATCCGGGCGCCACAGACGGCGGCTGACACTCGGCGCAACGGCAATCGCCTCCATTTTCGGCCTGATCGCCATGCCGGCTCCGGCTTCCGCCGGCACTTCCTCCTCCAGCCCCTCCGCTACGGCCCCATCCCCGTCCACCGTCCCGACCGGGGCTTACTTCCCGGGGACCAGCGCTTCCGATGTGGCGAGCGCCAGCGGCGGGATCATGCTCACCCCGCCCGACACCTTCGTCACGGCCGGAGGGGGCGAGGCGATCGAGCTGACCAACGGGATGGTCCGGGTGATCGACTCATCGGGTGCGACGCTCTCGCAGATGCTGATCAGCTCGCTGATCAACCCCACCTTCCCCTCGACCTCCCAGAGCCCCGCCGCGGCCGGCCTTTCCCAGTGCGTTGGCGCCGGCGGCCCCCAGGACATCAACATCACGGATCCGTGGGGCATCTTCGACCCCTCGGCCAATCGCTTCTACGTCTCGATGATGTATGTCTTCAGCTCGTCCTGCACCGTGGATCTCGGCACCGGTGGCAGCTACAGCATCGGTGACGCCATGGTCGTCACCAGCGCGGTGGCGGGCTCGACCTCGGCCCCGTGGCAAACGACCTGGGTCCTGCCCCAGGACACCACAGCCGGATCGACCATCGCCACCGTGAACGCCGTCGACCAGCCCAAGATCGGCCAGAACGACTCGACCGTCATGCTCTCGGCAACGGACTACCCCGGAGGGCTCGCCGCCAATGGCTCACCCGACGGCAGCCAGATCTTCTCGCTCCCCAAGTCGTTGCTCGACTCGCCGGCCGGCACCTCCCAGGTAGTGACGGGGGCGGGCGGCGGCGTGGGGTACGAGCTCTTTCCGGTGCCGGCGGCCTTTCCGCTCTCCGATCCGAGCGGACAGATCGCCTACCTGTTCGGGAACACCTCCCCCGACATCCCGGTCTCAGCCAGCTTCGGCTCCAACGTGAACCTGGTGGTGGACGAGATGGTGCCTGGCGCCACCTCCTGCGCGTCGGGTTACCAGGCCGGCCTGCTGGGGTGCGAAGCAGAGGTGAACCTTTCCATGGCCGCCACCGAGGCGGACCCCTCGGGCATCCCCCAG
>JAJYPE010000041.1 GCA_021795585.1 Actinomycetes bacterium
TTCGGGGACGCAAACTACTACGGCTCCATGGCCCAGGTTGCCCTCAACAAGCCGGTGACCGGGGGCTGTGCCTAGCGGAGGAGAATTCCCCGGTCAGGCTGCTCCCACAGCCGGCCTGACCGGGGCCCCGGCGCGGCGGACCTTCGCGGCGACGCGGAACTTCCCGCGGCATCCAGGACGCCCGGGAGTGCCGCGAGACGTTCTTGGACCACCACCGCCATGGGCGCCCCATCCGGGTTCGCCCACCCCGGCGCCGCATTTTCTGCAGCGCCGGAACCTCAACCGAGCCGCGTTGAAACCGGCACGGCGTCCCAGGAGCGATTCCGCGGGGTGCCTGCCCACCCGGCCGAGTGTTCATCCCCGATCGACGTCGATCAGACCCTTGACGGCAACCATGACGCCATTGAGCTGGTACGCCCGCACATCTGCGGCCAGGTTCGCTAAGGTCTCATACGTGGGTGACCAGCCAATCGAAAGCTACGGAATCATCGGCGACCTGCACACCGCCGCCCTGGTGAGCAAGGAGGGATCCATCGACTGGCTCTGCCTCCCGCGCTTTGACTCGGGCGCCTGCTTCGCCTCGCTTGTCGGCCATCAGGACAACGGCTATTGGCAGATCCGCCCGGCCGGGCAGATACTCGATGGGCACCACACTTACCTGGATCGCAGCCTGGTTCTGGCGACCTACTTCGAGACCGCCACCGGCGTCGTGCGGGTCATCGACTTCATGCCACCCCGCAACTCCCACCCAACCATCCATCGCATTATCGAAGGCGTGCAGGGCCAGGTCGAGATGGAGATGGCGATCAAGGTGCGCTTCGACTACGGCAAGAGTGTTCCATGGGTGCGCAGGGAAGGTGAGCATCTCTACATGGTGCTCGGCCCCAACGCCCTCCTCATCGGATCGACGATGAAGCTCTCGGGCAAGGATTTCAGCACCCGGGCAGCCTTCACGGTGAGCGAGGGTCAGCGCCACTCGGTCAGCATGGTCTTTTACGACTCCACCTCTCCGGTGCCACATATGCATGACCCTTCCGAGGCGCTGGAGGCCTGCCTCAACTTTTGGCACGGATACATGCGCCGCTGCAACGAGCACTGCGGCGAGTACCAGGAGCTGGTGGAGCGCTCGATCATCACCTTGAAGGCCCTCACCTACGGCCCCAGCGGCGGCATCGTCGCCGCCCCCACCACCTCGCTGCCCGAGGAGGTGGGAGGGGTGCGCAACTGGGACTACCGCTACTGCTGGCTCAGGGACGCCGCCTTCACGCTTGACGCGCTGCTGGTCGACGGCTTCGAGCGAGAGGCGGCCGCTTGGATAAAGTGGCTGATCCGGGCCGCGGCGGGCGATCCCACCCAGCTTCAGATCATGTACGGCATAGGCGGCGAGCGGCTGATCCCCGAATACAGCCTCAAATGGCTCCCCGGTTATCTGGGATCGTCCCCGGTCCGGGTCGGCAACGCCGCCTCCGAGCAGTTCCAGCTTGACGTGTACGGTGAGCTGCTTGACTCGTTCTACCGCTTCCAGTGCTCCGGCATCGAGCCGCTCGAGGACTTCTGGCCCCTCCTGACCGCAGTGGTCGAGTACGTGGAAGGTCATTGGAACGAGCCCGACGAGGGGATCTGGGAGGTGCGGGGGCCGAGGCGCCATTTCACCTACTCCAAGGTGATGGCCTGGGTCGTTTTCGATCGGGCCGTGAAGCTGATCGAGGAGTACGGCGCCCGGGGACCCCTCAAGCGCTGGACCAAAGTCCGGGATGAGATCCGCGACTCGGTTATCTCGCGCGGCTTTCACGAGGATGCCGGCACCTTCGTGCAGGACTACGACTCGGATAGGCTGGACGCTTCCTTGCTGCGGCTCCCCCTGGTGGGATTCGTCGACGCCGCCGACCCGCGCATGGTGGCAACCGTGGAGGCCATCGACCAGCGCCTCTCCTCGGGTGGGCTCATCAAGCGCTACGAGACCGGCGAAGCCGATACAGACGGCCTCCCGGGGCGCGAGGGGGTATTTCTCGCCTGCAGCTTCTGGCTGGTGGACAACCTGGTTCTCCAGGGGCGATTCCACGAGGCCAAGTCGCGCTTCGACGAGCTTTTGACCCTGGGCAACGAGCTCGGGCTCTTCTCCGAGGAGTATGACCCGCTAACCCACAGAATGCTCGGCAACTTTCCCCAGGCCCTGACTCACGTGGGCTTGATCAACACCGCGCGATACCTGGTCGAGAATGCGCCACCCGGCTACTTTCCCGAGGCGCGCCCGCCCGTGCGGCGCACGGGCGGCAAGCCCCGAACCGCCCGGGCCACCCGAGCCTGAGAGCCGGCGTAAAAGTATCTGGCAGTTGCGCCAGTACTTCAAGTTCGTCCCGGTACTTACCGAAAGATACTTCAAGGCCCGCGCCCGGCTCCGCGAGCGCATTTCCGATGGCCCGGAGGCAGAGTTGAACGGCGCAAGCGCGGAGAGAGTGGACGGGGGCGCCAAGCAGGCCCTCGCGCGCCTGCGCGGGGTGCTGGGTGTGGCCCGCTCCGTCTCCGACAGCCACGACGAGGGCGAGCTTCTCGACCTGGTGGCCACAAGCGTTTGTGAGCACCTGGGCTTCGGCCGCTGCATCATCTACATCCTCGAGCCGGACTCGAACTTCAGGGCGCGCAGCTCCGCCAGCCTCGCCGGCGCCGCCGCCGTGGGCCTGCCCGAGGGATACGCGATTCCCTTTTCCGCCTATAAGCGCGTCGAGGAGGCCGGCGACCGCATCGGCGAGGTGGTCTACCTCGACGGCCGCAGCCCCAGGCTGGCCGACCCCGATGTCGCCCCCTATTTCATCTCCACCCCCGCCCGCGCCGGGGGATCCGGTGCCTGGCATCCGGCCTCGCTCCTCTTCGTCCCTCTCACCGGCGACGGCGGCCGGATCATCGGCCTGCTCAATCCGGATGACCCCCTGGATGGCAGCCTGCCCGACCCCGACTCTGCCCTGGTGCTGGAGAGCTTTGCCAGCCTGAGCTCGGTGGCGCTCAAGCTGGTGCGGGCCAACCGTGATGCCGCCGCGCGTATGCGCATCCTGGAGGCCCAGCGGCAGCAGGTGGCCCGCCTCTTCGAGGCCAGCACCACCTTGCAGCGAGAGATCCAGCTCGACGCGATGCTCTCCGAGATGGTTCGCACCATGGCCGAGGCGGGCGGATTTGCGAGAGTGGGGCTGATGCTGCTGGATCCGGGCTCCACCCGCCTCAGGTTGCGCGCCACCTACGGCATCTCCCCCGAGCAGGTGCAGCACCTCCTCGACCACGAGCTCGACCTGGATGATTTCGCGCCGATGATGCGCCCGGAGGCCCGGGTGGGCCGCTCCTACCTCATCGACCACACCCGCTTGCCGATCCCCGCAGAGCTTGTCGCCGCGCTCAGCATCCCCGAAGCCCGCCCGGACTGGAAGCCGGGCATGTGGCACCCTCTCGACTCGCTCACCATCCCCCTCCACGACGACGAGGGCAGCCTGCTCGGGCTGATCTCCATCGACGAACCCGTCAACGGCATCTTTCCCGAGCCGTATCACGTGCAGGCCCTGGAGTACTTCGCCGACCAATGCGCAAACGCGGTCGCACAGGTGACCCGCTTCCGCCGGTTGGAGAGCCTGGCGCACACTGACGCCCTCACCCGCCTTCCCAACCGCAGCACCTTCACCGCGCGCATGATCAGGAGCCTGGCCGAGTGCGAGGCGCGCAACCTGCCCGCCGCCCTGCTATTCGTTGACCTCGACCACTTCAAGCAAGTCAACGACTCCTACGGCCACCTGAACGGGGACCTGGTCCTTCGGGCAGTGGCGCGGCGCCTCCGCTCGAGCTTGCGCAAGGGGGACCTGATCGGACGCTACGGCGGCGAGGAGTTCGTGATACTGCTGCCCGAGACCGAGCTGCCGGGGGCACTCGCGACCGCGGAGAAGCTCCGCAAGCGCATCGAGGGGCATACCACCAGGCTGGCCAAGGATGGGCATTTGAGGGCCACCATCTCCATCGGCGTGGCAACCACGGCCGATCTGGACCTCTCGCTCTCGACCGACCCCAACGAGGCCGCCAAGCGCCTGATGGCGCTGGCCGACTCGGCCCTTTACCAGGCCAAGGCCGCCGGGCGCAACCGGGTCAGCCATGACTTCAGCCTGCAGGGGCGGCACCAGGAGCGCGTCTGTTCGGCGAGCATCGACAGCGCCGCCAGGGAAATGCTCGCCTGAAGGTCACAGGAGCCAGGTCCTCCGCTCACCGCCAGGCGTGGCGGAGATGAACCACTCGGTGGAGAAGGCGGCGGCAAAGGCGTCCTCGGGAAACCGCAGGGCGAACCCGGTGCTTCCGATCTGGCTGGCATGCGCCTTCAACGACTCCAGCTTTCTGGACAAGTACGGGCTCACGTCCACTTCGGTGTCTATCTCCGCGGCGGGCGTGCCGAAGGGATTCGCCTCGAACTCGGCCCGCATGTCGGCCGGCACCATCTCGGGATACTCCTTGGCTGCTGCCTCCATGAGGCCAAGCATGAGGTCGCGGTTCATCGTTGCCTGGAAGATCTCGGCGACCCCGGCCATGTGCGCGGCGGCTATGCCCACCTGGTGCACCATGATGTGGTCCGGATGGCCGTAGCCGCCATTTGCGTCGTAGACCGTAATCGCGTCTGCGCTCTCCTCCCCCAGGATGGTGGCAAGCCTGCGGGCGGCCTCGGTGACGTCGGCGCGGGCAAAGCAGCGAGGATCCTGGTTCGATTCGGTGCCCGCCATTCCCGAGTCGCGGTAGGCGAGATGAACCACGCGCGAAACGCCGAGGATCTCGGCCGAGCGGGCAAGCTCTTCGCGCCTGGCCACGGCCAGCTCCTCAGGTCCGGATACGAACCCTTCGGGGTATTCGCCCATTTCACCGCCGGTGGCCACCACCAGCACGACCCTGTGCCCCTCGGCCGCCGCACGGGCGATGGTGCCTCCGGTGACCATGCACTCGTCGTCGGGGTGGGCGTGAAAAGTGACAAGAGTGGACACTAAATCCTCCTGGTCGGAAACCTCGAACAGAGGCGGCAACAGGTCGTTCACCCGCCCCGCTTATGCAAAGGCTATTAGAATGCGACGAGTACGCAGGTGATTATGGCCCGCGTTTCGCCTGGGGGAATCGAGCAGGCCGCCGATTTGCGTAATCGGGACGGGGGGAATCTGGCAATGTCAGCCGTGCAAAACGAGGCCACCGATCATGTACGCGTGGAGATGGAAGAACTCGTCGCCAACATGTGCATGGCTCTGAACGACCCGAAGCGGCTAATGGTCATCTGGGCGCTCTCCAACGGCCCCATGAGCGTGGGCGAGATCTCCGCCGCGCTGGGACTCCCCCAGGCCAACGTGAGCCAGCATCTGGCCATCTTGCGCACACGCGGCCTGGTCGACAACGAGCGCCGGGGGAACAGCATCTTCTATACGTTGCGCTACCCGCGCCTGGTGGATGCGGTCGACCTCTTGCGCGGCGTTCTCAGGGAAGAGATAGCCAGGCGCACCGGCCTTCTGGGCGAGGACTGACGCACCGCCGGCGCTCAGCCACCCCATAGGCCGCCGAAGCGCCCTCCCCTATCTTCAACCCGCGGTGGCCAGCGCCGTCGATTGCCCCCATGGCGAGGTGCCGAGCCGCCCTGCGACGCCGATTTCGACGTCTCCCCGCGCGACCCCGGTTGTGGCATTGACGGGGAAGAGGCTCCAGGCTCCCGCCCCGGGAGGCAGGTGCGCCCCCCACGGCGTGCTAAAGGTGAAAGTTCCCGGCGGCCCATCCTGCAGCACCAGCCAGACGTAGGCTCCGGACGGGCACCCGCGAAACGCGCATTGGGTGAGTTCGCCCTTGGACACCACCGCGAGCTGGGCCAACGAAACCAGCTTTGCCGCGGTCGTAACCCCTGGCCTGGCGCTCGAATACCTGGCCAGAATGGCCGAAGCCGGAATGACCCCGGGTGGGAGCGCGACAGGCCGGGCCGGTAGATTCCCGGTCTTGACGACGGCCACCGTCGAAGCGCGCAGGGCCGCGCCAACAGGCGCTGCAGCCCCCGGGGGCGAACCGGCCAGGCCGGCTGCAGCACACCCGATCCCTGCCATCCCGCTCACCAACGCCAAGCCGGCGCCGGCTTTCATGGCGCGCCTCATGGGCATCTATGGTACCCCTACTAACCGGAGATTTCCCGTTGCCTCACATGAACGTCTGGCCAATGGCACGCCGGCGCCGGCGCCGGCGGCAGTTCCCGGCGACAAGCCTCCGAAGTGCGCCCGTGTTACGCTACGGGTCCGAACAACCCGGCCATCGACGCAGGACACGGTCAATTGGCCGCGGCTCGGCGCCAGGCCGCGCAGGTGTGCACGCAATCCGGTGCAAGACGGAAAGGGTGACCGGATGAACGAAGCAGGAGTGCCGAGCCAACGGCCGCCGCAACGGTCCGACAAGGCAGTCGTTGCCGCCCGTGCCTCCGGGGCGATGAGCCTGGTCGCCGTCCTCGCCCTCCTGGCCTGGCTCATCGCGTACCCATCGGCAACCCGGCCTACCGCAACCACATCGCCCACCACGCCGCCGACCACCTCTGCACCTTCGACCACCTCTCCTGGCCAGGCCCTTGTGCCCGGAAGCCTTCCGAGCCTCGTCTTCGGGGGTCCGGGGGTCATGCTGGCGGCCGTCATCCCCGGCGGGTACACGAACGAAGGAACCAAGCCCTCCCAACTGTTCCTCACCACAGACGGCACCACCTGGACCAACGTGACTCCGCCGCAATCGGCGGTGAACGGAACCTACCCCGTCTTCGAACACGCCTCCTTTATCAACGCTTCGACCGGCTGGGTGACCGCATGGAACCTCGGCAACGACGCGGTCACGATCTACAAGACCTCGGATCAGGGCAAGACCTGGAGCGCGATCGCCGCCGGTAGCCACAGCCAGGCCGCGGGAGCCACGGTGTTGATCGACCTGGTGAGCCCGACCACCGCTTACAGGTTGAACCTGGAGCCGACCGCGCCCGGCGAGAGGCTCTCCGTAACCACCAACGGCGGCGCCACCTGGCACACCGTCTACCGTGGCCCGGCTCCCACACCCGCGGGGCAGCAGCCCTCCGGGCCATTCCTGCTTCAGATGACCTTCGCCAATGCGGCCACCGGCTTTGCCACCAGCGGGATCCCGCCGGTCGAGCCCTTTGCGGCCGGAGCGGCCTTCTACCGGACGGCAGACGGAGGATCGGCCTGGACCCGGGAGTCGCCGCCTCTTCCCGAGCCGGCCGCGCAATGCCCTTCACCGCTGACCGGGCAGTCCGCCTGGGGATGCGCCTACTCCGCTCCGCTTTTCAAGAACCCTTCACAGGGGGTGCTGGCCGCCACGGTGGCGAAGGCCGGCCAGGCCGCCATTGCCTTCGACACGACCGGAAACGGAGGCTCAAGCTGGACGGAGGCGGCCAGCGTATCAGTGGCGGTACCGGCGGCCGGAACCGCCAACCCACCCGCGGGCACAGGGCTCCCGAGTCTCCCTCTGGTCTCGATGCCGGCTAGCGCCACCTGGTGGGTGCTCGGCTGGAACTCCTCCTCGCTCATCAGCCGCGTGAGCCAAAACGCCGGCTCATCATGGAGCCGCGACACGGCCTCCATGCCGGTCACCGGGACGCCGATGGGCTTCGCCGCCCTCGACGCCACCCACGCCGTGGTGATGATCGCCACCCCCACATCCACACAGCCGATCGTCACCTTGCTCGGCACCTCGAACGGCGGCCGAACCTGGCGGCAACTGAAATTGGGGGCCTGAAGCGTTTTTAGGTCCGCGGCAGAACCCAGATACGGCCGGCCTGCTCATAGGCGGGATGGCACGGGGCATCGAAGTCACTGGGGCCCCGCACCCGCTCCCCGGTAAGTAGGTCGAAGCGGCTGCCATGGGCCGGGCATGTGACGACACCCTCCTCGACTTCCCCCCGCCCGAGGCTCACCCCCTTGTGGGGGCAGGTGCCCAGGCAGACCAGCCGCCCTTTCTCGCGGAAGAGCGACACCTGCCCGAGCCCGGGGACATCGACGTCCATCAGGAAACCGATCCTCCCCGCCACGTCCTGGGCATCGCAGATCGCATGGGCGCGCACTCCTTCGCCTTCACTCAGGCGTCCAATGGCGCGCCGCAGCGAGGGACCCAGCGCCCCTCGGCTCACAACTTCGTCAAAGCCGGCGCGCTCGGCAAGGCGCCACGCCTCGGGGTCGGGGCCGGCCATGAAACCGAGTAGGTATGCCTCCGGGAGCGCCCCCCTGACCTGGTCCACCAGACCGGCCAGCCCGTCCCCGGATGCATCGGCCAACACAACACATGGCGTGCCCGACGGTGGCGGTGTCCGGTAAAGCCCGGCACCGCTCTCATTGCAGACACGAGCTGCCGCGCGCTCGGCCGCCCGGTCCTCGGCAAGTAGCCACACAACCGTTTGGGCCAGGGCGCGCTCCAACTCAGATGAACATCGAGATGTCCGCGTCCGCGGCCATGTCGATGAACGAAGCGGCCCCGATCGGGGTCTGGATGCCGTCGATGAAGTCGTCCTTGGAAAGGCCGTAGAGGTCCATCGTCATCTGGCATGGGTGCAGCCGCACGCCCAGGTCCATGCCCATCTCCAGAAGTTCGGTCGGCGATGCCACCTTGTACTCCTTGGCCAGCATCTTGATCATCTTGGTCCCGGCCCCCCCGAAGTGGATCTTGCCGAGCTTCAGGTGGTCGGTGCCGCCGCGGTCGACGATCGACTCCATCTTCTGCATCATGTTCTCGCCGGTCATGCGCACCTCGTTGCGCTGAAGCACCCTCAGCCCCCAGAAGGTGAAGAAGACGTCCACCTCGAGCCCGGAGGCAGCTGCGGTGGTGGCCAGTATCAATACCGGCCATACACGGTCCAAATCGGAGCTCCAGCAGATCATGGCCATCCGCTTGGCCCCAGAGGTCTCCTCCGGAGTTTCGCTCATAGTCGTTCCCCCCTGTTTTTTTTCTTTGCCGCACTTCACGGCAAAGCCTTGTGCGAGCCGGCCTTCAGTCCGCGCAGCGGAAGCAGCGCAGGCCGGTCTCGTCGATAATGCGCCGGTAGTGCTCGAAGGCCTCCCCCGCCTCCGCCAGCCCGGCCAATTCTTGGGGCGACTCCATCTCGATCCGGGCGAACCAGCCCAGGCCGTAGGGGTCGCGATTGGCGGCCGCGATGTCCGCCTCGAAGGCGGAACGGTTGTCGGCCACCAGTACCCCGGTGAGCGGAGACCGCATCGGCCCCACCCACTTGGCGCTTTCTATCACACAAAGTGGGCGTCCCCGCACCACCCTGCGCCCGGGCTCCTTCCACCCGACCTGGACCAGACGGCCCGAGCGAGACTGGGAGACATCTATCATGCCCACCTCCGCCACCCCGTCGCCAAGATCGCGCACCCAGGTGTCGCTATCGAGGTCGTAGACGACGTCATCAGGAAACGCGCAGCCTGCCCAGACCTCCATCCGTCCTCACTCCGTGCAGGTGATCCCCTGGGCGTCCAGGAAGGCCTGATACTGGGCCACCCCGTCGCTCCCGGTGACCAGTTCGGCGGCGTCCGTGTCCCAGTTCTCCGGAGCCAGTCGGGCGATCCAGCCGGCACCGTAGGGGTCGCTGTTCAAGAGGCCCGGATTGGCAACCAGAGCGTCGTTGATTGCCACCACCTGACCTTCCACCGGGGAGGGGACGGGACCGACCCACTTCCCGCTCTCCACCGTCGCCACGCTCTTGCCGCGCTTGATCGGCTTTCCCGCGCCCTTGGCGGTGACCGAGATGATGGTCTTGGCCATGTTCTGGGCCACGTCGGTAAGGCCCACAACCACCTCCGCTCCGTCCGGGCGCGCCCAAACGTGCTTCTCCACCACGTAGTAGAGCTCCTCCGGGATGTTGCACCCGTTCAGTGTCGCCAACTTAACCCTCCTTGGCCGGCTCCGTCCGGCCCCTCTGTGGCAGCCCCGGCTAAGCGGGGCCATCCTCCCCACCCAGGACGTGCTCTCCCAGGTAATGCCCGAGCAGGATGTCCAGGCCGACTGCCCGGATCTCCTCCCGGTACTCCTCGGCGAAATCCGCTCCAGCGCCTCGCCGTATCTGCTGCCGATGGCTCTCCCCGCACGCGGGACACCGCACCTCGTAAAACCAGCGGCCGCCTTCGGAGACGATCTCCACCAGCTCCGGGTGCGCCGAATCGAAGTGCTCGACCAACTGCCGGGGGTTGCCGGTGAATCCGTCCGCACTGCAGGTTGCCTCCTCGATCACGACTCGGTAACCTCCTCGGAGGCGGCACCCGCCAGAGCCAGCTCCCCGCTGGCTTCGGCGAAGAGCTCCACTATGTCGACCACCTTCATGCGATCCTCGTTGCCGGTCGACTTCACCGCGTCCGAGAACATGGCGTAGTCCTTGGGGCAGGCCACCACGAAGTAGCCCACGTCCAGCTCGGCCGCTTCGCGGATCCTGTTGTGGGCGGGCCGCTCGGCAAGCACCGAGTCATCCATCCAGATGCGTCCGCCGCCGGCGCCACAGCAGAAGCTGTTGGTGCGATTGCGCGGCATCTCGACCAGGTCGCAGCCCGCCGAGGTGATGACCGAGCGGGGAGCGTCGAAGACGCGGTTGTAGCGCCCCAGGTAGCAGGGGTCGTGGTAGGTGACCTTCCTGCCCAGGCCCGAGAGGGACACCCTCCCATCGGAGATAAGCGAGGCGAGCAGCTCCGAATAGTGCATCACCGGCTTGTCGAGCCCGTAAGCCGGGTACTCGTTGCGAAGCGTATTGAAGCTGTGCGGGTCGGTGGTGAAGATCTTCTGGAAGCTGGCCTTGGAGAAGGCTTCCATGTTCTTCTCCACCAGCATCTCGAAGAGGCCCTCCTCTCCGGCCCGGCGCACGTCGTTGCCAGCGTTGCGCTCGTCCTCATAGAGGATCCCGAAGCTGATCCCGTTGGCGGTGAGCACACGGGCCAAGGTGCGGGAGATCTCCTGCAGGCGCTCGTCGAAGGAGGCGAAGTCGCCCAGGAACCAGAGGTATTCGACCTCCTCCTTGCGCGCATCCGGGATGGGCACATCGAGCCCCTTGGTCCAGCGGGCCCGCATGCGCGAGGACTTTCCGAAGGAGTTGCCCTGAGTGGCGATGTTCTCCAGTGCCACCTGCAGGGTCGGATCCATCTCACCCGCGTCCACCAGGCTCCGGCGCAGCGAGACGATGGTGGGAACGTGCTCGATGCCGACCGGGCAGATCTCCACGCAAGCCATGCAGGTGGTGCAGGACCAAAGCGTGGCAGGTTCGATCACCCCTCCGGCCAAGCGTCCCTCGAGGTTCTTGGGGCCGCTCCCATCGGGGCGCTCCTCCCAGTCGAGCACCATGGGGATGCCCCGCTTGCGGTCCGCGTACTGACGCAGGTCCAGGATGAGATCGCGCGGCGACAGCGGCGCCCCGCCGGTGCGCGCCGGACAGACCGAGTGGCAGCGGCCGCACTTGGTGCACGCGTCGAAGCCGACCAGCTCCTTGGAGGTGAAGTCGGCGAAGTCCTGGTATCCGGCATGCCCGGGCGGGGGCGAGGGCAGACGGCGCGTATTGCCGGGGTCGCGCAGAGCCAGGTTGGCAGGCGCGGAGATCATGTGGAGCGCCTTGGAGAACGGCAGGTAGGCAACGAACGCCAGAGCCATCAGGACGTGGAACCACCACAGCCAGAAATGCACGGTGCCTGCCGTCGAACCGTGCAGGCCGAGCGCCCCGAAGCCTGAGGCGACCAGATATCCCAACCAGGTCCAGCGCTCGAAGGAGGGGAATCCGGCCGCATCGATGCGCAGCCCCTGGAGCAGGATCCCGGTGAACAGGATCAGTATCAGTCCGAAAATGAAGAGGTGGTCCCCGGCGGTCATGGCCGCGCGCGAGTAGCCGCTCTCGGGCTTCTGGGCGCGCGTGTAATCGAGGGCGACGGAGGACTTGGTGTCGCGAATGCGGCGAACCGCAAGCCACACCGCCCCCACGATGGCGGCCAGCCCGGCCGCGTCGAAGATGGCGTTATAGCCGAGGTAGAACCAGCCTTTGAAGAAGGAGAGCTCGTGCCCGCCGAAGATGCGGGTGATGTTGCCGTAGATGTCGTAGTCGAGGCCGACGATGATCGTCGCGGCCAGGAGCCCCAGGAAGCCCCAGAAGAGGAGCAGGTGCGCCCCCCCGACGGCGTGGTTGCGGCGGCTCACCGTCCTGTTGGCGGCGATGTCCACCGCGGTCTGCGCGAGGGGAACGGGG
>JAJYPE010000287.1 GCA_021795585.1 Actinomycetes bacterium
ACTCCCTGGTCCACCGACGACGTGACAGCGGCTGGATCATCAAGTCGTACCCGATCGACAGTCCCTACTGGAGGGTGACAGAGCTGGCCGTCGGGGAGCACCCTGCGAGCTCCTCGAGCGAAGCGACCGCCCCGTCCGCGACGAGCGCAGGTGGTTCTGCGCGCTGGCAAGGAAACGGGGGCATCACGGTCTCGCCGGGCGCCCGCCCGGGCTTTGTCAAGGTGCGCTTCCCAGATCGCCCGAGCGAAGACGTGCTTGCATCGCTGCGCTCCCGCGGCTTTCGTTGGGCTCGTGGCCGGCGCTGCTGGTATGGCCGGGACGAGTCCTTTGCCCACAGCTGGTCGGCCTCGAGGACCGCCCGGCCTCCTAGGCGAACCGGGCGGCCCTCGGCCAGATGAAGCTCCCTTAATGGGAGCGAAGCGCCCGGATCAGACAGGCAATCGCCTGCAGCAGAGCGCTCAGCGCAAAGATGGCGCCGGTTGGTTCTAAGCAGCCTCCTTTCGGCTCGAAGCGGCCTTGTTGCCGCTTTGCCGAGGATGGCAGAAAGCCGGTCTCGAGCGGGGAGATAGGAGGGGTCAAGTCCTGAGCTTCCTGTAAACGAGTCGCCCTGAGCGTCATGCCGCTCGGCGCTGGTTGGTTCTCCTCTTCGAAGCGGTCGTGTCCTCTGCCGGGGGCGGATCGAGTCCGAGCTCGGCGCGGAGCAGCTGCAGCTGGTGGCGCTCCAAGTCGCTCACCGAGACGCGACACCATCGCTCGGCAGACCGGATCATCGTGGCCAAGGCGAGCTTCATCGTCGAGCGCTCGCTCATGAGGCGCGGGATGACCTTGGTCCGTCGGCGCTCCTCCTCGAAGCTGCGCTCGGCGAGGTTGGTGGTGCGCACCCTGATGCGGTGGCGCACGGGTACGCGGTGGATGGAAAGGAGGGCCTCGCGGTCGTCGGCGAAGCAGGCGATGGCGGCTGGGCAGGCGGCCTTATAGGTGTTCTCGAAGCGGTCAGCTGCTGCACGGGCGGCATCAAGGGTGGGGGCGTCGCGCACGGCATAAAGGTGGGCCATCACCTCTGGGGCGTCCTCATCGGGAAGCTTGGCGCGGATGTTGGCGAGGCGGTGGAACTTATGTGGAGGTCCACATAAGTTCCACTATGAGGAGTGGCGGATTATGTGGATCCCTGAGCAGCTCGGCGATATCTGACCTGTTCAATCACCATCTCGTGAGCTGATGCCCTCCACATAATCCCGACTTCCGCGAGGACGAGACACTCCTCTCCGAAGTCCATATCCGGAGAGGAGACAGTGATGGGAGATCCGTCGCGGAGGCTCGCCGCCACGCCATGACCGGCGGCTTCAAGGAGGCCTACCGTTCCACCCGCCCGATGATCGAGCGGACGATCGCCTGGCTCGTCTATGGCAGCAGTAGACGCCTTCGCTACCGCGGGAGTGAGAAGAACCGCATCTGGCTCACCGTCCGTGTCGCCGCCATCAACCTTAAGCGTCTCGTCAACCTCGGTCTTGCCCACGACGGCACGAGCTGGGTGATGAGCTCGGCGTAACCGGTGATCGCCGCCAGAGGAGCACTCTCGGACGCAACTCCCGGCACCATCACCGGTCGCGACCCCGAGACAGCCCCACTTCCGGCTCCGGATGCTGACGATCGGAAGTTCCGCTTATCCGATCAGACGCCGAGTGGTCGTCAGGCCAAACCGCCGTTGCTCAGCACGCTCCTAGCTTGTGCCCGATCCAATACACGATCGCGTAGGAGAGACCCCCAGGGCGGCCACCAGGTCGTCGACCGACCGGGTGGACACCCCCTTCACGTAGGCCTCCATCACCACGGCGTAGAGGGCCTGGTCGATCCGGCGCCGGGGTTCCAAGAAGCTGGGGAAGTAGCTGCCCTTCCGCAGTTTCGGGATGGCAATCTCGACGTCGCCGCCCTTGGTGGAAAGGGTCTTTGATCGGTGGCCGTTGCGCTCGGTCACCCGCTCGCCACTGCGTTCGTAGCGACCGGCGCCGATCGCCTCGGCGGCCTCGGCCTCCACCAGCTCTTGGAGGACGACCCGGACGAGGTCGCGGATCAAGTCGACGCCGTCGCCGGCACGCAGCGCGCCAAGCAGCTCGGACACGTCAAACTGGGACAGAGCCATCGGGGTGGTCTCCTTTGGTGAGTTCGGCTAGGAACACACCGAGGATCACCCCGATGGCCAACTACGTGGTGGACCCTCGGGTTACCTCAAACCCCACCACCAGGGGGGACTCACACTCAGCTCCCGCATGCTCGCCCGCGTGTTGCCCGAGTGGCGCAGGTCGTGCAGGCGCAGATGGGTGAGTTCGGTTACCCGGCGAGCCGCCGTCCAGGCCCATCCCCACGTGACACAGGGGAGAGGCCCTCCCTCGAGCCCGGCGTAGACGAAGCCGTCCTTGTTTGGCACGAGCCAGTCCAGGTGGTCCGCCACCGGTGGGGATGTGGGGCGTGATGGCCACCCGGCGCCGCTCGGCGGCCGCCATCGGCGGGCCTGCCATGAGATGGCCCGCCACGTCTGACGATCTGTTCTCGTACATCGAGAGAGATCCCGAAGGACTCTGCAAATGAGACACCTGAACACTTGTCTCACCGGCTGTAAGTAGGCAGACTTCCCCTGGCTCTGTGCTGAGCTGGGGGGGAGTACCCGAGGATGAGGACTTGTGCGAGACCGCGCCAAGGCAGGCTGACGGGAAAGGGAGGCGATTCTCTCGGGGAGCTAGCGGGCGCTGTGGCCGACCCCCGCAGTGGCGTCAACTCCGGTCGACGATCCGGGGGAGTCTCGAAGTCGAGA
>JAJYPE010000042.1 GCA_021795585.1 Actinomycetes bacterium
TTACAGACCGCCAAACGCCTCGCCCAATGGGCCACAAGTCGATGATACTCCACAGCAACCCAGGCTTTCTCGGATTGCGAAGGTCCCCCCTCGGCGTCAGGACTTGCCTGCGCGCTCCAGGCCGGAGACCTCCTCCCAGTGAGTAACTCCCCACGTCAAAACGAGAAAGGTGGCGGGCGAACCGCCGAGTGATCCGTGCCAATGCCGCTCGCCGGGGGGGACGACCACAAGCGATCCTTCATCCAGCTCGAGTTCATCGACCTCTTCATTGCCGATCGAGGCGGTCTTCGAAAGGACGTAGAGAAACTGGCCACCCGGATGAGAGTGCCAGTTCGTGACCGTGCCAGCATCGTAGGTAACCCTCAGGATGTCCGCGTCGGCCGGATTGGCCGCCAGGCGCAGAGTTTCCATCGAAACCGCGCCGCTGTACCTCTCGCGCCGAAGGACGGCCATATCTCCACCGTCGATGATCTTCATAAGCTTCACTCACCACCGTTTACCGCCCTGCACGCCGCCAGACATTCCCCAGTTTGATACCAGCCGCCAACTCAGGAACACGCAGGCACATGTGAAATCCATCACAAAAGCGGCGCGGTCGTGGATCACGTTTCCCAGTAGCGCGCGGAGTCGGGGAAGATCGCTCGAACCCCACCCCGAGGATCGGGCACGTCTCCCGAGTATCGAGGGATCAGGTGAAGGTGGGTGTGCATCACCGTCTGGCCGGCCGCGCTCCCGTCGTTCACCCCAAGGTTGTACCCGCTTGGCTCGAACTGACGGTCCAGAACGCCCTTGCAGCCCGCGACAAACGAATACAGCTCCTCCGCCTCCGCCTGGTTGAAATCGAAAAAGCTCTCGAGGTGTCGCAAAGGGACGATCAGCAGATGGCCCGGCGACAGCGGATATGAATCGAAGAAGGCCCCGAAGTGATCGTCTCGCCGAACCAAGGCCCCGGTTCCCAGCAAGTCACAAAAGACGCACTTAGACACCTCGCCAGTCTTGCAGCGCCGGCGCCGGCCGAGGCCGCCGGTACGGACCTCGGCGCCAACTTCGTCCAAGCGGCCTGCCGTGGGTCACATCCAGGCGTGCGAGGCGCGTCGAGTTCCCATCTGCTTGCCCGAAGGGCTCACCTGAGTTCCCGGTTGGATCTCTTGCGCGGACCGGTCATTGAGCCACCTGTCAGGCGGCTGCGAGGGAGCGCCCCCGCCGAGGAAAGGCGGAGGGCGAACCGCCAGGTCCCGCCACGCCGGCAGTGAGCTGCCTTGCATCCGATGCAAACGGCCTGCCGGTCTCGGTCGGGCGTGTTGTCATCAGTCGGCCATGGTGTCCAATACCATGTCGACGTCCTCTTCGGTCGTACGCGGGTTCACGAAGCAAAAGCGCATCATGCGTTCGCCCCGATACGTCGTGGGCTGGACAAAGGCCACCTGCTCTTCCAGGAGCCGCTCGCTCCAGGACACGTAGTCATCGTCGGCCCACCCCTTGCGCCGGAAGACGACCACTGAAAGCTCGGGATCGATCGCCAGTTCGAGGTACGGCCTTTGCCTGATCTGGTCTGCGCAATACCGGGTGATCTTGAGGGTCTCTGCGATGGCGTCACGGTAGGCATCGGTTCCATAGGTGGCCAGGGAGAACCAGAACGGGAGACCGCGGACGCGGCGTGAGAGGTGGTAGGCGAAGCTCGCCGGATTCCATTCCCGCTCCTTGTTCACGTCGTCCAGATAGGCGGCTTCCTGAGTCATGGCCCGCTCCGCGTCGGAAGGATCACGGTAGAGAATGGCGGCGCAATCGAAGGGCGCGAAGAGCCACTTGTGGGGATCGATCACGAACGAATCGGCATGCTCGATCCCCTTGTAGAGATCCTTCAGCTCGGGCTGGGTGAGGCCCGCTCCTCCGTAGGCCCCGTCGACATGCATCCAAAGGTCGTGTTCGCCGCAAAACTCGGCCACACCTTCAAGACTGTCGACAATTCCGGTGTTCGTCACTCCGGCGGTGGACGCCACCCCGAAGATCCTTCCCTTTTCCGCGTCGTCAAGCTCCGCCCACTTCGTGCGCAGCGCATCCCCGGTCAGCTTTCCCTTGGCGTCTCCGTCCACCAGGATCACCTCGATATCGGTAATCCGTGCGGCGGTCGCGACCGAGGAATGTGCGTCCCGAGAGGTGAGCAGCGCTGGCCGGCCCTGGATGCGCCCCAGCCTGCGAGCCTTCTCCCTGCCTGCCACCAGGCCGGAAAGGTTGCCCATCGAGCCGCCCGAGACGAAGGTGCCCCCGGCCCCTTCGGGCATTCCCGCCAGCGACGAGAGCCATGCGAGCGCCTCGTTTTCGAGATACACCGCGCCCGCGGCCTCGATCCAGGTCGTGCCGCTTATGCAGGAAGCTGAGACGACCAGGTCGAACAGCGTCGCTGCTTTTGTGGGCGCAACCGGGACGAAAGCCCAGAAACGAGGGTGGTCAGTGCTCAACGTGGCCAGCGCGTACCCGTCGGCAAAGCGCCTAAGCGCCTCCTCGCCACCCAAGCCCTTCTCAGTGATATTTGAGCTGTAGAGATCCCTCAGTTCCCTCGGGGTGGCAGGCCCGTCGAGCGGCACGGGGTCCATGGCGATCCTGTTTAGCGCGTAGTCGATGATGCTCGTTGCGAGCTTCTTCTGCGACTCGTCGAATTCGTGCATGCTCACAGCGTCCTCGGCTCTTGAAGGCGCCCCCTGACGAGGGGGCTACAGGTCCGGAAACGATGCTAGTCCTGGCCACATAGAGCTAACAGCCGAGCAACGCAATGCGGAAGCGGTAGGAATTGGGCTGCCCGACAAGACCCGCGCGTCCACCCTTGCCTCCATTCAAAACGAGCATCCCGCCGCATTTTGTGCCAAGAGATCCGACGGGGCGTGAGCTGGGATTGCCGTTGTGGTAGAGAAGAAGAATGCGACTCCATGAACACACAGTGCGCGGCCTCGTAAACGAGCTCGAGGCCAAGAGCATCTCCGCGAGGGAAGTTGTGCTCCACTTCCTGGAGCGGATCGACAGACACAACGCCACCCTGGGAGCATTGGTGGCAACCAACCCCGAGCTGAGCGTCCGCCTGGCCGCCGAGGTCGACGAGCGCCGCGCGCAGGGGCGTTACCTGCGACCGCTGGCAGGCGTTCCCTTCGCGGTCAAGGACCTGGAGGACTGCGCTGGATTTCCAACCACCATGGGCTCGGCGCTGCACCGAAACTCCGGGCCGGCGGCCCAGGACTCGCTCCTGGTGGAGAGGCTCCGCCAGCAAGGCGCAATTCCGATCGCCAAGACCAACACGCCGGAATTCGGCTGGAAGGGAACGACCGAGAACCTGCTCTTCCCACCCACGCGCAATCCTTGGGACACGGAACGCACCTCGGGCGGCTCGTCGGGTGGTACTGCAGCCGCTGTGGCGGCGGGCCTGGTTCCGTTCGGCACCGCCTCGGACGGTGGCGGGTCAATCCGGATCCCTGCTGCCCTGTGCGGCGTCTTCGGGTTCAAGACCTCGACCGGACGCGTGCCGGAACGCGGACCCGCGGCTCCCCATTGGTGGGATCTGGCCACAGGGGGCCCCCTTGCTCGTTCCGTGGCGGACACCGCCTGGCTCTACGACTTCTGCCTGGGTCCCCACATAGACGACCAGCGCTGTCTCCCTAAGCCGGAGAGCGATTGGGGCCTGGAGGTGTTCGACGAGAGCAGCAGACCGCGTATCGGGATCACACACGACTTCGGTTACTGGAAGACCGATCGACAGATAGTGGAGGCGATCGACCGCTGCGCGTCAGCTCTGGAGGCGGAGGGATTCAAGGTTGTCGAGGTGCCTGCGCTCCTGGAGTCCGCTCCGAGCATCACCTGGATGAAACTGGCCGGTGCCTATCAGGCCAGGACCTTGGGCCCGCTCGTGGGCACCCCGGAGTTCGACGTGGTTGATCCAGGATTGCAGGACATGGTGCGCAAGTACTTCGGCATGAGCGCGCGCGACTTCATCGCGGCCCTGGACGAGGCCTGGCGCGTTTCAGTGCGCTTCTTCGCAGGGCTCGAGGAGGTGGACCTGCTCCTTGGGCCGGTCACTGCAGGGCTTGCCCCGCGCATCGGCGAGCCGGGCGTCATCGACGGCGAGCCGACCATCGACTGGATCAGCTACACGACTCTCGCCAACTTGACCCGCACTCCGGCCGCGGCGGTCCGCGTGGGCTTCAGCGAAGGTGGGCTGCCACTGGCGGTTCAGGTAATGGGCAAGCGGTTCTCGGAGATCGAGGTCCTACGACTGGCAAGATTCATCGAATCAGCCTTCGGCGTAGCTGTTCCGCCCGCATTCGCGGACTGATTCGCCCACCTGGAATCCGCGCGGACAGAGCAGGAAGCGCATCCTATTATTGGTGCACGTAGGATTCGCATCCTGGCAGTCTGGCCAGCGAGGAGCGACCCGGGGAACGAGAGCGTGTCGATGGCTCCGCAAATGCCGGCTGGCGACTCTAAAGAGCAAGCGTTGATAGAGCTTGAGATGACACTCGCTCGCATGGGGCGCGTCCTCAGGCGGATCCGCATACCGAGCAAGTATCTCAATCGCGACATCGACATCAACTCCTTCTGGCAGCTGGCGCCATTGCGCGCCAAGAAGGCGCTCCGGCCGACCGAGATCGCATCCCAGCTCGGATTGGACAATTCGACCGTCTCGAGACAGCTGCAGAAACTGGAGGCCCAGGGACTGGTCGAGCGAGCGGTTGACCCGAGCGACGCCCGGGCTCAGCTCGTAAAGCTCACAGCGGATGGCGAGCAGATTCTCTCCCTGGTCGGCTCTGCACGCCGTGAGATGATCGCGGGAGTAATCTCAAACTGGAAAGACGAGGACGTGGAGGGACTCCTCCACTACCTCAACCGGCTCACCGAGGAAATGGAAGCGGAGCTCTAGCGACGAAGAGGCTTCCGCGCTAGATCAAAGCTGATCTCGCCGCGGTAGGCACGAGTTCATGCACAGGTGGGCGTAACACAGGTCGGGTGATGTGGATGCAGGATTATCCACAAGCAGAGGAGAGCCCCTCGGCCGGCGGGCCGCTGACTATCGGCGACCGCCTGGCGCTCGCTCGCCCGAGGACGAGGCGCCTCTCCCTGATACGCAGCCGCAGCGCTGCCCAGGGCCTGACAGCCTTCATACTCGCGGGCGGCGGCAACCGGGGCGCAGTGCAGGTGGGAATGCTTTCAGCACTGGTGGAGCGGGACATCTACCCTGACTTCATCCTTGGAACCTCGGTGGGGGCGCTTAACGGGGTGGGCTTCGCGATCGACCCTTCGCGCGCTTCGCTTGCACGGCTGACCGAGCTATGGCTCGCCACTTCCCGCGATACGCTTTTCCCCCCCGCTCGCTTCGGAACCGCCTGGCGCTATGCGCAGAAGCGGGCGTTCGTGTACCCGAACACCTCCATCGAGAGGTTCCTCAGGGACAACGTCCCCATATCCGACCTCTCGGAAACCGCTTTGCCGGTGGAGTTGGTGGCCACCAACGCCGTAACCGGCGAGCCTCTGCGCATATCGACCGGGGATCCTATCAAGGCGCTGCTGGCGACCACGGCCCTCCCGGGCGCGCTCCCGCAGATCGAAATGGACGGGCGCTTCTACATCGACGGCGGCATCAGCGACGACATCCCGCTTCACCGCGCGGCATCCCTCGGGGCCAACACCATCTACGTGCTGCTATGTGGATCCATGAACAGGGCCGGACACACCCGCAGCCGGCCGATTGAGGCTGTCCTGGAGTCTTTCGCCCTCGCCAAGCTGGCCAGGCTCCGCGCCGATATCGCCTCCCTGGAAGGCCGGGTGAAGGTGATGGTGCTGGAAAGCACGGCGGCACAGGCGGTTGCCTGGCTCGACTTCACTCGCTCGGAGCACCTCATCGAGGAGGGATACCGGGAGACAGCAAAACTGCTGGCAGTCAAGCCGGCCGCCGCTCCGGTGAAGCCGGGTCGCCTATGGGCCGTACCGACCCCGGCTCCTGCAATTCCGCTTACCAGCCCCTACTAGTAGCTCAGGCTGCGTACCGGTCCAGAATCCCCCGAATCTCCTCCATCGAATCGGAATCCAGCCGATGGGACCCAGCGGCGACGTTCGCCCTTATCTGCTCAGCTGATGTGGCTCCGGCAATAACGGACGAGACGTTCGGATTGCCCAGCAGCCAGGCGAAAGCGAGATCCGTGAGTCCAATGCCGCGTGACTTCGAAAAGGCCTCCAGGTCCTCGATCAGATCGAAGTTCGCTGTTTCAACCTCGGACGGACGGGCCGCAAGCCGGGTGCCCGCCGGGGGCGCCTCGCCGCGGCGGAACTTCCCGGTCAGCAGACCTGCGGCAAGAGGATAGAAGGGCAGGATCCCCACGCCAAAGTGCTCGGCGGCCGGGATGAGCTCGGCTTCCACCTCCCGCCTTAGCAGCGAGTAAAGGTTCTGGGCCGAGACGAAGCGCTCCCGCCCCTGTGCACGTGCGACCAGCTCGGCCTCGGCGAGCTGCCAAGCCGCGAAGTTAGACGACCCGATATAGCGAACTTTGCCTTCCCTGACCAGCTCATCCAAGGCGGCGAGCGTCTCCTCGATGGGGGTGTTGGCGTCCGGCTCATGGATCTGGTAGAGATCGATGTGGTCGGTCTGGAGGCGGCGAAGCGAAGCTTCGACAGCCCTGCGCACGTAACGCCTGGAGCCACGGGCAACGTCCCCGGTCTGCATGTTCATTCCGAACTTGGTGGCCAGCACGATCTCGTCCCGCTTACCGCGGAGCACCTGGCCCATCATGGTCTCAGAGCCACCTAGGTTGCCATAGATGTCCGCGGTGTCGAAGAGCGTGATGGCTGCGTCCAGCGCGGCGTGAATGACCTCACGAGTGCCATCGAGATCCAGCCGCCCTCCGAAATTGTTGCAACCCAACCCGACCTCGGATACCGTGAGGCCGCTTCTTCCAAGCTGTCGTGTCTTCATCTCTCCATTCTTATGCACACGGGAGCGATCGGGGCACGAAGGGCGGCGAGGAACGCCTATTGCGGCAAGGGCAGATCGGGGTGCTCGCGATGAAATGCCAGAGCCACCTCGCGCGCCAATTCGAGAAAGGGCACCCCCAGCTCCCCCGATCCGGCAGCCAGGTCGTCGAACTCGACCTTGGAGGAATACGGCCCGACCTTGACTCTGTAGACCCGTCCGGCGTAGGCAACCTGCAGTTCTCTTCGCGGTGCGGCATTACGGACAAAGCTCGAGATCCGGACCCCGAGCGAGCCCGTGGCCTTCATCATCTCTTCCGCCAGCAGATCGGACAGAACGGGGCGACAAATCACCGAGATCACCAAGGCGGGGCGCCCCTTCTTGCCTGTCACCGGCGCCGCCCAGGCATCGAGCGCACCACGATCGAGCAAGAGCGCGAGAGCGGCAGCAACCGTCTCGCCGCCGCGATCGTCGACGTTGGTCTCCAGGAGAGCCAATGGGCCCGCTTCGTCGGCAGGCGAAGGTCGAGTCTCGACGAGAGAGGCATACACGACATTGGGGCGGTCTTGGAGCTCTAGTGTTCCGGCGCCCATTCCGGTGGAGATCAGGCGATAGGCGGGAAGTTCGCCGATCGGCCTCGCCGCGGTGGCAAGAAGAGCCGCGCCGGTCGGAGTGGCCAGCTCATGGCCAGAGACACTGGATGTCAGCTCGAAGCCGATCAGGTGTGCAGTGGTGGCAGGGGCCGGAACCGGAAGGACCCCGTGCTCGGTCCGCACGGCCCCGGTGCCGGTCTCGACGGCGGAGACGAAAACCGCCTCCACGCCCAAGTACTCCAGGCCCAAGACGAAGCCGAGGATATCGGCCACCGTGTCCCAGGCACCGACCTCGTGTAGCTCCACTTCATCGATGCCCAAGCCGTGCAGCTGGGCCTCCACTCCGGCCAATCGCGCCAACGCCTCCAGAGCCTGCTCCTCAGCCCGCCTGCCCAAGCCGGCGCGCATCATGAGCTCCCTGATCCGGCTGTAGTTCCTGGGTGGCTGTGGCACACTTGCCTCGACGGCAACGCCTGCCGCGACCAGCGCTCCGCTGGAGCGCCTCACAGCGTTGACCCGCACCCCTTCCACCCCCGCGGCCGCCAGGGCGGTATTCAAGCGTTCGAGTGGGAACCCCAGGTCCACCAGCGCCGCCAAGGCCATGTCACCGGATATACCGCTGGGACAGTGGAGTACGAGCGCTTTCAAGCGCCGTCTCCACTCTTCTCGGCCTTGCCGGCCACAATCCTCACAGCCGCGCAGGCAGCACCGAATCCGTTGTCGATACCCACCACGGCCACACCCGGCGCGCATGAGGCGAGCATGGACATCATGGCTGTGGCGCCGGCAGCGGACGCCCCATAGCCCACTGAGGTCGGGACCGCGATGATCGGATTCTGGACCAGGCCGCCCAGGACCGACGGCAGGGCGCCCTCCATCCCGGCTACCACGATCAGCGCATCGAAAGAGCGCAGCTCGCCGATCTTGCCCAATAGGCGGTGCAGCCCCGCAACACCGATATCGGGCACGAGCTGGCATGAGATGCCACATGCGCGCAACGTGGCGACCGCTTCCTCGGCCACCGGGATATCGGTGGTTCCGGCGGTAATGACGCCTACCAGTCCGGGGCGCGCAGGAGCGGTGCGCAGCACCACTGATGCAAGCACCTCCGGGAAAGCGACAGGATCGGGATGGACCCGCGACTCGGGAAATGCATCCAGCAATTCCGCCACCTGCGCACGTCCGGCCCGAGTAACCAGAACCGGACCAGGGTCCGACTCGAGCATCTCACCGGCTAGGACCACCACCTGAGACGGCGACTTTCCAGGGGCGAAGATCGCCTCCGGAATGCCTATCCGGTTGTAACGGAGATGGTCCAACTCGGCGAATGCGTCCAATTTCTTCCTCATCCCTGGTGCGCCCTTAGGCGCGCCTCGCCCAAACAGGCTATTTCCGCCCTATACCGTCTTGGCCGAGCGGCAAGAAGCGCATGCGGCGGTGGCCGCACTAACGTCGAATCCATTATGACCGCCTTCATCTCCAAGAGGGTCGCCTACCTGGGGCCCAGAGGCACCTTCACCGAGGAGGCACTTCTCTCCCAGCCGGACCTCGCCTCCGGCGAGCTGGTCGAGATGGGCTCGATCGACGCGGTGCTGGACGCAGTCGACAACGGGCAGGTGGACCTAGGCTTCGTCCCAATCGAAAACTCCATCGAAGGAACCGTCCCGGCGACGATCGACTCCCTGGTCTTCGACCATGACCTCTACATCGAACGTGAGGTGGTCCTCGATATTCACCTTCACCTGCTTGGTCTGCCGGGCGCCGAGATAGGGCGGGTCCGGGAAGTCCACTCCTATCCACACGCCATTGGCCAATGCCGCAGATTCCTGAACACCGAACTCCCAGGCGCAATCGTGCACGCCACAAGCTCCACGGCGGAGGCGGCGCGCCTTGTGGCAGAGGCGGCAGACCCGGCCTTGGCCGCCATAGCCCCGCAAGCGTCGCGGGACATCTACGGCCTCGCCACTCTGAGAGCGGACATCGAAGATCACGGCGGCAACCAGACGCGCTTCCTGCTGGTGGGCAAAGGTATGGTGCCGGCCCCTACCGGGAACGACAAGACCTCTGTGGTTTGCTTTCAGGTGAAAGACCAGCCCGGATCCCTCTTCAGCATCCTGGCCGAGTTCTACGCCCGAAACATCAACCTCACCAAGCTGGAGTCCAGGCCCAGCAAGCGAGAACTTGGCCAATACTGCTTCGTAATCGAGTTCAACGGCCACGTCTCCGATCACGATGTCGCCGACGCGCTGGTGGGACTGAAAGGCAAGCTGGCCGACCTCAAGTTCCTGGGCTCTTTCCCCAACGTCAGGGAGGCTCAGCCCCCAAAAGGACGTGAAGTGCCTGCCGAGGACTCGGCTTGGGGGTGGCTCGCCTCCATTCGAAAGCAGATCGCCGAACCACGGGGGTAAAGTGTCTCTCCGGAGGGATGGCAGAGCGGACAAATGCGAAGCACTTGAAATGCTTTGAGCCAAAAGCTCCGTGGGTTCGAATCCCACTCCCTCCGCCAATCCCCAGCACGGCACATTGATCCTGGTCAATGAGGGATCCAGGCTCAAAAACGGGCCGGGGCCACTACGGCGTGGCGCATATGCAAGCCAAGGGTCCCGGAGAGCCGCAGCACCGAAGGTCGGCAATTCCGGCGGCTAGGCCTCGAAGCGGACCGAGATCGGCTTTGGGCCCACGGCGGGGAGGGGGAGTGACTCCGCTTCGGCAACGACGGCGTCACGGCCGGTCGCGGTGAGCGCACTCCACGGGCGGACAACCAGATTCGCGCCTGCGCGCCTCCACGTCCCTTCGATCTCCCCGTTCACGAGCAAAGCGCCGGGCCACACGCGCGACGTCCAAAGCTCCTCCCGCCTTGCCTCTTCGCCTACGATCAGCTCGCGGTCGCGTCCCCAGGCGAGATAGTAGGCGTCGCCGCTGGGCAGGAGGCGAACGGCGTTGGGCTGTGGAGCTTCAGCCCGAGCTGCAGCTTCGTCCGCCGCCAGCAGCCAGGATAGGCCGACCGGCGTCCAAACCGTGATGAGCTCCGCCCCCAGACGGTCGAACGCCGTCTTGCTTTCGTGCGCGCCGATCCCGGCCCAGCGTCCGAACGACTCGGGTGTCGCGGGACCGAAGACGTGCAGGTACCGGCGGGCCAATTCGAGGCGTGCCTCGCCTGCATCCATGTCGGGCGGGGAGGTCACCCAGACGAGCGTCCGCCCGGCACCCACCCACCGGATGAGCACGGTCCCGGTCGCCGCCGCATACCTAAGCGCGTTCGGATTCAGGCCCATGGCCAGGCCCACGTCATCATATGGCATAGCCTCGCCGGCCAGTTGATCGGAGAGTCGCGCGGCAAGGTCGTGGGCACGCGCTATCCCGCGGGCATCGCCGGGCATTGTGCCGAGCGCGAATACAGCGAGGTCATCGGCCGCGACGGCATAGACGTTGAAGCGCGGCCCCCACAGCTGTACCAGCCTCTCATCCTCCCAAACGTCCCGCGTCGTCGCCTCGATCCGGGCGTGGAGCGATAGCAGGGCCGCGCGCGGCATCGAATCCTGCAGACCCGCGAAGGCAGCGGTGCGAAGTGATTCCTGGGACGCGCCAAGGCGCCGGTCAAGTGCGCCCGTACTGCGGCGAAATGCCAATATCTGCAACCGGGAAAGTGCAAGGTGTTTCAAACGGTGGCCCCCCAGCAGTTCAACGCACCGCCGCACGCTAACGCCGGTGACGCCGACCGCCTAGCTTTCCTGTAACCAGCCCAAGTCCGGAGTGTTGCCGGTCAGGTCGTGGACCGTGAGCTCACCCTTGGAGAGCTCCGCAACCGCGACCCAGGACCTTGGCGCAGCTACAACTCCTGCTCGCTCTTCGCGTAGGTGTCTGATGACGGCTCCCAGCTTCTTGGAAGCGCCTTCGACCGAAGCACGCACTCCTCGGGCGACCGCCCTTTCCGCCATGGCCAAGGCGGCCGGATAGTCGGCCGCGGATGCGATTCGCAGGTGCAGCTCCGGGGCAACGAGCGCTCCGTGCGCACCCTGCTCGTGGAGATACAGGGAGATGCGTTCGAAGCCGAGCGAGAAGCCGCACGCCGGAGCCGGGCGTCCAAAGCGCCCCAGCATTTCGTCATAACGCCCACCTCCACCGATGGAAAAACCGAGCTCTGCGACGCCCAGCTCATAGATCGGCCCGGTGTAGTAACCCATGCCCCTGATGACGGTGGGATCGAAAACCAACGCCGTTCCGGCCATTGCCGAACAACCCGCCAGTGAAGCTATGGCTTCCATGTCGGCGACGACTTCCTCGGCCAGGCCGATCTCCTTGAAAAGGCCCGCGGGCAGCTGTTCACTGGCGGAACTTTCCGCCAAGAAGCGAGCGAGCCGTCCCGTGACGCTCCCTTCCAGCTCCAACCGGCCAATCTCGGCCAGGACGCCCTCTTGTCCGATCTTGTCCAGCTTGTCCAAGGCAACGAGCACCGCGCCGCCGACATCGGCGGGGACTCCAGCCCAGCCCAGCACGGCATCCAGAAAGCGCCGGTCGTTGAATCGCAGAACGGGGGCCTTGACCCCGAGTTTCCGGGCGACCTCGACCGACACAGCAATGAGCTCCATCTCGGCCAGGACGCTCGGCTCGCCGACAATGTCGATGTCGCACTGCATGAACTGCCTGAA
>JAJYPE010000288.1:0-983 GCA_021795585.1 Actinomycetes bacterium
ATGAAGGGATGCAAGCCTTGATCGACGTCGATTTCCAGCCGACGCTCCTTCCGAAGGAGATACATGGCGCCCATCGGCACCTGCCCATCGCAGCAGACGCCACCGCCCTGCTCAGAGCTGCATCACGTTCGAGGCTGGGTCGGCTTTCGGTCATCATGCGACCAGGCCTGACCGTGCTCGGCCTCGGCGAGACGGCGGCCGAACTCACGACCGACCCGGCCGGATTCCGTGCCCGCCTGGCAGAGGCACTCTCCCGGAGCGGTACCGGTGCCCATGGAAGCTGCCTCTTCGGACTGGTGCCCTTCGACCCGTCGAACCTGCCCAGCATTCTCGTCCTGCCAAAGGTGGTCCTGCGCGCATCCGGCCAGAGCGTTCTGGTCTCCGCGGTTGCACCGTCCGCGGCGGAAGCTGCCGACCTCTTGGAGCAGGGATGCGAGCTGGCAGCCACGGCGGACGGTGTCGCTAGTTCTGATGACACGTCCCAGCAGGTCGGGGGTCTGCACTTTACGGAGAGCGAAGGGGCCTGGCTGGCCAAGGCGGAGCGAGCGATCGCCATGATCCGGTCGGGTCGGTTCGAAAAGCTCGTGCTGTCGCGGCGTGCCCGTGTCCACCTCCCTGGAGACATAGATAGGTGCGGATCCCTTTCCCGGCTTGCCACGATGTATCCAGGGGCACTCTCGTTCTCGTTCCTGCACCTGCTGGGAGCAACTCCGGAGCTCCTGGTGCGCAAGTCCGGAAACTCTTTCGAGAGCCACCCGCTGGCCGGCACCGCTGCTGCAGGACACGAAGCCGAGCTATTGCGGAGTGGCAAGGACAACCACGAGCACCAGGTAGTGGTCGCCCATATCGAGGACCGGCTGTCACCCTTCGCGCAGCGCCTGGAAGCAACGGGACTTCCGTCGATCACCAGCTTCGGGCCAATCTGTCATCTGGGCACGCCCATTAAAGGCATCATCGCGGAGGGTCAAGAGGTTTCCTCCCTG
>JAJYPE010000288.1:993-2801 GCA_021795585.1 Actinomycetes bacterium
ACAAGAGATCGAGGACGAGCCGCGCCACTACTACGCGGGCGCAATCGGTTTCGAGGACGCCGACGGCGACGGCGAATGGCACCTGGTCATCCGTACCGTGGCCATCGGCGAAGGAGTGGCAGAATTCCAAGCCGGCGTGGGACTCGTACTCGAATCCGAGGCCGAATCCGAGTCCGCCGAGGTGAAGGCCAAGCTGGCCTCTATGCGCCCTATCGTCGCGGGCTAGCCATCCGCGTAGAGCTGGCCGCTCGGCCCTTCGGCTATCGGGATCGGCGTGAGCCCGGTAGGGGCGGGGCCGTTCAGCACCGCGCCGGTCAGAGCGTTGAAGGCTGAGCCGTGACAGGGGCAGACAAAGCGATCGCTTCCCGCGTATTGCACCGTGCACCCGGCGTGCGGGCAGATCGCTGAATACGCCACGAACTTGGCGCTGCTGGGGTGCAGAACGTAGGCGGGTACACCCGAGGCGGGATCGGTGAAGGAAGCCACATGGCCGACCGGCACTGCGGAAGCCGGACCGACTGCGGTTCCCTTGGGCTTCGGTCCGGTGGTCGTCGGCGCGTTGGTGGTGCCAGGACTTGATGCCGTTCCCACCGCGGTGGTGGAGGGAGACGTGGTGGGAACTGGAGCTTGCGTAGGCGAAGTGGAACTGGCCAGAGAATCCGAAAGCGGCCTTGGGGCCTGATAGAGGGCGCGGCCTAATCCGGCACTGAGCGTGCCCAGAACCACCACAGCGCCTCCGGCCACTCCCACGGTGCCGGCCCGCACAAGGAAGCGCCGTCGCGCGGGGTCATACACGGGTGCAGTGGCTCGTTGGGAGCGGGCCCGGCCAATCTCGATGTAGCCGTTCAGCACCGGGCAGGAGGCCACCTGGCAAATCGCCCGCTCGTTGGCACGGCAACGGCCCGCCTCATGATGACCGCACACCCTGGTGATCGTTCCGAAGTCGATCCCAACCGTAGTGCCCAAGGGTGCGATCGCGCCGACCTTCCGCTTGACCTTCGCCTCCAGTGAGGCCACCTGGCCGTCACCGAAGATCAGAAGCGGGGTCCAGGCAAAAACGAAAACGATGTCAGAGCCTATGTAATAGGGGTGGGAGTGGAAGGAGACCGCCAGGAAAAGCATGAAGGAGATCGCAATACCCCCGAGCGCCGCCAGCCGGGTGAAGACCCCGAGCAGCACTCCGACCCCGACCGACAGCTCTCCAAGGGCGATCAAAAGCCCGAAGACGACCGGCGAATGCGACGCAATCCCAAGGAGCAGGTGAATCGGGCTGCGCAGCTGGTAAGCCTGCATCTGAGCCTGGATCGAGGCCGGATTCGAAGCGTTGAAAAAGCCCGGGTTGGCAAGTTTCTGGAGGCCCGCGAAGGTGAAGGTGAATCCCAGAAACAGGCGCAAGGGAAGCAGCATCCAACCTGGACTCTTGCGCAAGGACTCAGTGACGCGCGCCAAGGCACCCTCCCAACACGGCTTGACAACGAATATAGGAGCGCTCGCCCCCCTTTTGCGGTCTGGCCCTGCGACCTGGGACGCTAGGGCTCTCAGGCGGCCTTCAGGGCCAGCGTACTTGGAGCGCTTGTTTCCTCGTAACGTCATTCGTTGCCGGGCCACATGGCGGATGAACCGAAGGAGATCTTGGCGGCATAGGTTGGGGAATGTGACGACCGAGCTGGAGCCCTTGTACGCGATGCTGCTGACCGGGGGACGATCCTCGCGCTTTCCAGGTGACAAGCTGCGTGCCGAACTCGACGGACGGCCGCTGGTCGAGCACGTGGTGGACGCCATCGAGAAGGCCGGCATCCTTGCCTTCG
>JAJYPE010000289.1 GCA_021795585.1 Actinomycetes bacterium
ACAAGATCAACGGGATTGCCGAGCGAACCGTCGCCATGGTTGATCGGTTGCTCCTGCAACACCCGAAGCGCCCCGGCTGGGAGTGGTACTTCTCACCTCAGTGGCCGGCTCCCGGCGAAACCGAGGTCCTCCCGTTTCCGAGCTGCCGCCGTGCCGTCGAGGAGAGAATCAAGGAGCTCCGGCCGGATTGGCCGATACGAACCGACATTGCCGGCTCAGGAGGCTTGTTCTTTCGCGGTCCCGCGAAACCATAGCGGAGCGAACGGACCCTTGTCCGAAAACTTCGGGAGTTACGGCCGCATAGCCATCATCTGCTCCCTCTCCGAGCTGGGCCGTCTTGCCGGCCGGCCCGGTGTGCTCCGCTGTCAGTACCAGCACGGACCAATACCTGCCTCGCTCCGGAAATTGGGCCAGCTCTCCCACGATGTCCGCGACTGGGCGCCTTGTTCGCGCATGCCGTGTCGCCACCGACAATTATGGTGCCGGCCGGAGTGAAGACCACTGACGTGCCAAGGTGGGTTTGGCTCCCCTGCGGCCCGCTTACGGTCACGCCAGCGCCTGAGCGTGTCCCTCGTTGTTCGCCCACCAGTTGAGTCCCGAAGCTCTGGGTGACAGAGCGCCAAAAATCTCTTCGAGTTCTGGCAAAGTAAGTGACCCCGGCATATCCATGGGTATGTTCTCAAGGAACCGGGTCAGACAACGGTATTTAGTCATGACCAAACCGAATCTTCGCCGTTAATCGAACGGGATCCGAGTGAGGCTTCCGCCGCGGGCATGGAGTGACACCTATTATTGGCTTCGGCGGCCACCGCCATGCACGTGATGAGCCGCACCTCCTCGCGGGTGATGGCGCGGGAGGGCCCCCACCCGCTGGAGCGGGGCAGGGCTGAATTCATCAGCAAGCTCGGCCAGACGCTCGACCTTGCGCCCGGCGACGCCGCGTTCTCGCCGTGCAGTGCCTCCCGCACCGCGCGCCAGCAGGTGACTCCGGCGCCACCCCGGCATCGGCCGTAGGCATGAAGGAGAATCGGCATGACCGACGTCGCAGTGATCACCGGGGGAGCCGGCGGAATGGGCCTCGCAACCGCGAGGCTGCTAGGCAAAGACCACACGATCCTGCTCACCGATGTAAATCAGGACCGTCTCGACGCCGCCGTGGCAGAGCTTGCCGACCTCGGCTACACCGCTGAGGCCCTTGTTGGCGATATCGCCAAACCCGCGTCTGTCGCCGAAGTCGCCGCTCGCGCCGCCCAACTCGGCAGCGTGAAGACCGTCCTCCACACTGCCGGCGTGAGTCCGCAGATGGGTACAGCGGAGTTCATTATCCGTATCAACGCGCTTGGCACGGTCAACGTCGCCCAGGCATTCCTCCCGCTCGTCACCGACGGGTTCGTGCTGGTCAACGTCGCATCGATCGCCGGGCACTTCATGCCAAAGCTCATGGTCCCCAAGCGTGCCTTCCCGCTCGCCTCAACCGACCCCGAGCGGTTCGTCAAGAAGCTTGTTTTCCGTTCCAGGATGGGCGGCAAGCAGGCTGCCGGCCTCGCCTACGGCCTCAGCAAAGCCTTTGTGCTCTGGTACACGCGCAATATCGCAGAAGCGTTCGGGTCGAAAGGCGGACGTGTCGTGTCGGTCTCGCCCGGCACCTTCGACACAGCGATGGGGCGCCTCGAAGAGAAATCCGGCTCTGGCAACCTCATCAAGGTCGCCGCTCTGAAGCGCTATGGCAAGCCTGAAGAGGTTGCCGAGCTCATGGCCTTCCTCGCCTCCGGCAAGGCAGGTTATATTACCGGCACCGACATCCTCATCGACGGTGGCACCAATGCCGGCGTCGAGAAATACGGTCAGAAAGCCATGAACCGCTAGTGGGATGATGCCAGGACGGTGTTGAGGCGGGCTGAGATTTGAGACGCCGGTGGCTGTTTGAGCTCTTACACTCCGGGTCTGCGGTCTCAAGCGCGCTCCATAGTGGCGGCACGCAACTCGGGTCGCCAAAAATGCACGCGGGCGTGCGCACCGTCCACGTTCCTGATCACCTTCTCCTTATCCCGACCTGCACCTGGATCGCCACGTCGGTCTCGCAGGAAAACCCCCTCTTTGTTGGCCAAGGGGCGGGCGCCTTTGCGAGGCGATCCTGGGCATGGGCGCGTACGCCGCTCGCTTGTACATGGATTGCCCAGAGGTGCATTTCCAAAATCTGCACACCATTGGGGCCCCTGGCTGGTGGTCGAGGGCGCGATCACCAAAGCGGTTATGGCAATGGTTGGCCAAGCAAGGCCGCGGCGTGGGGCAGGTTCCAACACGCTAACGATGGCCGTCTTGCCGCGCTCGCTCGCCTTCTTGACGAGATCGCTGCAAACCTCAAAGCGACCTGTTTGCCAGCGCGTATCGAGGATTTGTGTAATGAAACCGGATAGCCAGGTGGGCCACAGGGTGTGCGTATGGCATCTAGCTGGGGAAATGAAGAGAGCGGGCGACGAGAATCGAACTCGCGTTCTCAGCTTGGGAAGCTGATGTTCTGCCTCTGAACTACGCCCGCGTGGTAACACATCGTAGCCGGGGGCAAGGATCGTCTGTACGTCGATGGTGGGGAGGCCCGGCCGTTCGCTCCGCTAGTTTTGAACAGCATGATCCTTTCTGACGTCACGATCCGCGAGGAGCTCGCCGCGGGGCGCATAGTTATCGATCCGCTCGGCGAGCGGGCCGTGCAACCCTCCTCGGTGGATCTCAGGGTGGGCCGCCTCTTTCGAATCTTTCGCAACCACACTGCGAAGGTGATCGAC
>JAJYPE010000290.1 GCA_021795585.1 Actinomycetes bacterium
GCGCTAGAGCGGCGGAACTCGCCATCAACCCGGCAAGCTCCGCTCCGGAGAGGGCTTCGCGAATGACGGAGGTGCGCTCAGCGACCCTGGGGTGCTCGTTCATCAGGGAATCGACCAAGGACTGGCCGCGGTAGTGGGAGGCCTGCCCGTTCTCTTTGATTGTCAGCGTGAGTTCGGCCAGCTCCTCGTCCGCCAACGCGTCGAGCGCCTTGAAGAGCACGTCGATTCCCTTGCGTGCGATCCCGCCACCGACAAAGAGCAGGTTCTTCCCCGCCTCCAAATTGTGCTCGGTGGAGCCCGCGCGCGCCCCGTTCGGCACGACTTCTATTCGCCCCGGGTCGGCCCCTCCTTGCAGCCAGCATGCCTTGGCGAAGTTCGACGGGACCCAGATCCGGTCGCATGCGCTCATCGCGCCAAGCCAGGAGGCGGGAACCGCGCCGAACTCGAAGGGCTGGATCACCACGAACAGCTCCGATCGCGGGCGCTCCCAAACCGGCGGCCAGAACTGGCGGATGCACGCGTCGAGCCGGCCTCCATCGGAGGGCGGGATCGCTTCCACCCCCAGCGCGTCCAGCGAGGCAAGGCAGTCGGCCTGGCTCTGGTCCCAGGCGTCGAGGAAGACCTCGTGCCCCCGCGCCCGCAAGGCGTCAGCCAAGTGGGCGTTCACGATGCCATAACTGTTGTCGTGGCGTGTGTTGCCTTCAATGAGGATGCGCAATGCTTCTCCGCTTATCGCTTGGGTCCCGTCCGGCGTGTTGAAAACCTGGGCCCGCCAGGTTCCGGAGCGCATGAACGGTCAGCCAATTCGCACTCCTGTCGGGATCTCGTTCTGGTGGACGCCCGGCCCCCCGCAGTCCCCCTGCGGGCGGTCTGGCGGGTTGCGGCACGCAACCAGGTCGAGTATCGTCCGGCACGTCCACCCGCTTGAATCCGGTTTGTGGCGGGGCCCCCTCGTCTTTGTGGGAAGGATGGGTTGGAGGGCGGCGCGAGACTGAGTGTCGCCTGAGACTTCCGCTAATTGGGCACTTTCCGGACTAGTCTCGATATGGAGTTACGTGTCGGGGCTGCGGCTAGGACTACAGGTAGATTTCTTTGAGCACCTCATTAAAAGAGATGCGCTTGCTGCAGGATGAAGTCAAGGGAGTGCTGCACGGGCGGCTCCCCTCGCGCAGCCTTCTCATGGCCTCGGGAGCGCTCAGCTCGATCCTGATCCTGATCTCGTCACTGGCCCCCGATTCGCAGCTCACCTCCAAGATCCTTGGTTCCTGGTTCTTCGGCATGCCCAACGGGCCCCTCACCATCACGGCGATAGCCGGGGTGCCCGAGTACCTGATCTTCGGCGCGGGCTTTCTTCTTGGCCTTTTCGCCTGGTGGGAGTTGGTCCGCTCGGTGCGCCAGGGGCGGTATTCGATTCGGGACCTGGTGTGGATGGCTGTCGCCTGGTACTCGCCACTGCTTCTGGCCGGCCCTCTTTACTCGCGAGACGTCTACGCATACGCCGCCATAGGCGAGATGGTCTCGAGACACATTTCTCCCTATCAATACGGCCCGAACATCCTCGGAGCGACGCCGTACCTGAATACGGTCGACCCCATCTGGGGCAATGCGGCTGCTCCCTACGGGCCGATCTTCCTATGGCTATCGGGCCTTGTCGCCGTTGCGACCTTCCATGATCCTTTCGCGACCATGCTGGTTATCCGAATCCTCGCCGTCGTCGCGACGATCGGGGTTGCCTGGCTGGCAACGCTCCTGGCCCGCGAGCTCGGTTACGACCACCGGGTGGCGCTGGTGCTGGTGGGCCTGAATCCGCTCATCGTCTTCCATCTGGCCTCATCGGCCCACAACGACCTTTATATGATGCTCTTCCTGCTGGCGGGGTTGCTGGCGTACGCTCGCCGCCACCCGATCGTCGCGGTAGTGCTCGTCTCGCTGGCCGTTGCCGTGAAGGTGCCTGCCGTGGTGGCGCTCGCGTTCATTGCCTGGGGGGCCACTCCGGGTAACGACCTGCGCACCAAGATCCGCCCGGCGATTACCTATGGAGCTATCGCCCTGCTCACCGTGGGCGTCGTCTCTGCGGCCACCGGCTTGGGTTGGGGTTGGATCCACAACCTCGGCACTCCCGGGCTGGTCCTCAACCCGGCCGTTCCAACGACCGCCATCACGGGCTGGGTCAACCGGATTACGTCAGTAGTCGGCCTGTCACCCGGGTACAGCATCTGGCTCACGATCTTTCGCGCACTCGGCCTGGCGGCAGCCGGGGCGACCGGCCTCTACTTCGTGGTCCGTTTCCGGCGCTACGGCCTGGAAAAGGCGATCGGGTACTCGCTTCTCGCTCTGGTCCTTTTCGGACCTGTCATCCAGTCTTGGTACATCGCCTGGGGGGTGGTGGTGCTTGCCACCATGCCGACCAAGCGCGTTACATACGGCGTAGTGGGCGTCTCCGTATTGGCGATGGTGTACGGACTGCCCTACGGAGGCCCGATAGTCGCGTGGACCGCCTACGGCTTGATCGCGGTGGGTGCAGTGTGGGTTTTGGCGGACCGGCTTTCGTGGACGCCCGTCAACTCCGCCTTTGGCCGAGTGGCCCTGGTGGCCGCGCGCTTCGCGCATCCTGAGTAGATGCAACAGGCCATGGGGGACCACGGAGACACCGCGCTTGCGGCGTTCCTGCTCAGGCATCCCGAGTTTTCGTCTGTCCACGCGTCGGCGGGCGAGCCCGGGTTCATCGCATCCAGCACCATGACTCTGGCGCTCGATCCACCCCGTCTGCGGGA
>JAJYPE010000291.1 GCA_021795585.1 Actinomycetes bacterium
TACCTGCTGGCCGACATCGAGCGGGCCAGCACGGCCTGGGGCGCGGTGCTGATACTGCACATGGGGATGAGTGGCCAGTTGCGCTCGAGCGCGCTCTCCGGCACCAGTGCTGCCGCCGACAAGCATGCCCACCTGGTGTTGAGCTTCGATGACGGCTCCGACGTCGTCTTCATCGACCCGCGCATGTTTGGCCGGGTGGAGCTTGATGCGCGGCCCGGGCCTGGCGAGCTTCCCGCCTCCCTGGCCCATCTGGGCCCGGACGCCATCTGTGCCACGGATCCGCTGGCGCGCCTAAGGGTGCGGGCTCAGCGCAGCTCGGTGGCGATCAAGACCCTCCTGTTGGATCAGACCCTGGTCGCAGGGATAGGGAACATGTACGCGGACGAGATGCTGCACCGCGCAGGGCTGCTGCCCCGCAGGCCCGCGCTGTCTCTGAGCGCGGGCGAGATGGCTCGGCTCGGGAGTGCCTGCGCAGAGGTCTTGGCCGAGGCAGTGGAGTTGGGCGGGTCCAGCCTCGCGGACCGGACTTACCGGGATATCTCAGGTGAGCTGGGCGCCTTTCAAACCAGGCATCGCGTTTACGGCCGCGCCGGCGAGCCATGCCTGGAGTGCGGCGAGCCGGTGGAGCGAGAGGTGCTCGGCGGGCGTTCCAGCCATTACTGTCCTCGCTGCCAGAACTGAACCGGGTGCGGTCTCGGCCCCGCGCAGGCGTGGCCGTAAAGGTCACCTGGCAACGCGGAGGCCACGAGCCACGCGGTAGATTGCTACGTGATGCCCGCGCTTGCGGGCGGCGGGTTCCGGGGCCATGTCTGCGGGGTGGGTTTCGTTGAGATGCGGAAGGGCCGCGATGGCACCGGCGCGAATAGCGAGCGTGGCGTGCATCTGAAGTCCGTTTCCATCAAAGGCTTCAAGTCCTTCGCCGACGCCGTCGAGCTGCAGCTGACGCAGGGCATCAACGTGGTCGTCGGACCTAACGGCTCCGGCAAGTCCAACATCGTCGACGCAATCTCATGGGTGCTCGGCGCCCAGGCTCCCAAAGCACTTCGCTCCTCCAAGATGGAGGAGGTCATCTTCGCAGGGAATCAGGGGCGCTCGGCGTCACGCTCCGCCTTGGTTGAGATAGTCCTGGACAACTCCTCCGGCAGAATCGGCTCGGGAGGGGCTCAGGTCAGCATCGCCCGCGAGCTGACCCGGGATGGCCAATCCCGCTACGAGATCAACGGACGCGAATGCCGCCTCATAGACGTGCAGGAGCTTCTGGCGGATGCGGGCATCGGCCGGGGCCAGCACACCATCGTCTCGCAGGGGAGCCTCGAAAGCGTCTTGGACGCCAAGCCCGAGGATCGCCGGCTGGTGATCGAGGAGGCGGCCGGGATCGCGAAGTATCGCCGCCGCCAGGATCGCACCAGGCGCCGCATGGAGGTGGTCGACGCGGAGTTCGAGCGGGCCACCGAGGCGTCGCGGGAACTCAGGAAGCGGATACGGCCGCTCGAGCGTCAAGCTGAGGCGGCCAAGCGTCACCTGGATTTGAAGGACGAGATATCCCAGCTGAAGGGTCATCTGCTCGGCGAGGAGTATCGCCACCATCTGGAAGAGAGCCGCTCCGAGCAGGCAAAGCTCGAGGCCCTGGCGGCCAGGCTGGACGAGATCGAGCCGCAGCTGGGCGCCATGCGCGCCCGCCGGGAGGAGCTCGGCGACGGCGCTACTGAAGACGAAGGGATGGCGGACTCGGAGAGGCTTCACCGTGCCGGGGAGCTTCGTGGCCGCTTCGCGCGTGCGGCCCTGATCGCCGGGGAGCGCAGCCGCCGGCTGGAAGAGCGGCTCGCCTCGCTGGGCGACGATGCGCGTGAGCGCACCCTGGCGGGGCAACTCGCTTCACTTGAGGCGGAGAAGGAACGCCTCGAGGCCGAGGTGCTAGGTATTGCCCCCGCCCTCGAGGAGCTGGAGGAGGAGGAGCGCAGGCTCGACGCGTCCGGGCTCCAGGCCTCGGCGGCCTCGGTGCGTGAACTCGAGGCTAGAGAGCGCAGCCTGGCCGAGGCGGCCCGTCAGGCCTCCATGGCAAGGGCGAGAACGATCCAGGCCGCGGAGTCGGCCTCTGGGTCCGCACGCGCCACCCAGGCCCGGATCGCGAGGCTGGAGGAGCAGCTTGCCCAAGGGCGCGAAGCCCTCCGAGGCCTGCACGAAAGGCACGCAGCGCTCGCCGGTGAGCTCGAAGGGGCTGGATCCGTACTGGAGGGAGACCGCGCCGCGCTTGCCCAAGTCGCCGAGGCCGAAGCCCTGGCGGCCAAGGAGCTTTCCGCGGCCCAGGCGGAGGATGCGGCCGCGGCCGCGGTACTGGACGCCTTGGCTCGGGCGGCCGCCTCCATGCATGCGAATTCCCATCTGGAGCTGGCACGGCAGGTTGCCGAGCCGCTGGGGGTTCTCATCGAGCTCCTCGACATTGAGCCCGGCTTCGAGAAGGCGGTGGAAGCGGCGCTGGCGCCGTGGGGAAGGGCGGTGGTCCAGAGCGATATGGCGGCCGCAAGGGCGACCTTCACGATGATTCGGGGGACTTCGGCCCGTGCCCTGGTGATGGGGGCCGTCCCCGGCCCCACGCCCGGGCCTGGCGCCGCCCATGGTCCCGCCGGGACCCGCCCTGCCGGCGACTTCGTGCTCGCCGCCCATCCGGCAGTTGCAGACCTGGTCAGCTGGCTCCTGCAGGGGGCCTATGTCGCTCCCGAGGGGGACGGGGGGCTAAGGGTGGGCCTCGAGCCGGGAGTTCGCCTAGTC
>JAJYPE010000292.1 GCA_021795585.1 Actinomycetes bacterium
ACGTCCACCTCGTCTTCGTTGGACGGGTCGATCAACAGGCGCATCAGCAGCCCTCGTGCCGCCGCGGAGAGGCCCTCGGCGCTCTCCACCACCTCGTCGGGGGTGGTGCATGTGCCCAGGGAGCGTACCAGCTCGAGATGCACCGGATGGGCGAACAGGAATTCCGGCATGAACGCCGAAAGCTCACCGGGCCGGGCGGCCAGCTGCCGTATCGCCTCGTTGTAGGGCCGCTGGGATGAGTCGAGCAGCTCCGCCAGCGAGAAGCGCGGCGGGTTCGCAGCGGGCCGCGGGTTCATGGGCTCCAGATCGTCCGGTTCCGGAGGCGCTGGCTCCGGAGCCTCGCCTTTGGCGACTGCCCGGTTCCGCGCGCGCGCTCGGCGCACCTCGGCCTCCAGGCGGCGCTCCAGCTCCCGGAAGTCCAGCCGGCACCTGTCAGCCACCTGCATGACGTATTCACCACGCACGAGCTGGTCGGGATGCTCGGCGATGATGGCGAGCGCCTCGGAGGATGCAGTGAAGCGCGCCTCGATGCTCGAGAGATCGGCGGCGGCAAAGTGGCGGTCGAGGCGGAACGCCATGAACGGCTGGGCGCCTTCAACGCAGGCGGCAAGGAGGGCAGGGTCCTTTTGCGCAAGAGAGGCGGGATCCTCTCCCTCAGGAAAGCCGGCGACTTTCACGTTCAGCTTGAACTTGCGCTCCCACTCGTAGATTCGCTCGGTGGCATTCACCCCGGCCTTGTCCCCGTCGAATGCGAGGATCACGTTCTTGGTGAAGTTCTTCAGCCGATCAAGGTGGTCCTCGGTCAGGGCGGTGCCACAGGTAGCCACCGCAATGGGAATTCCAGAGCCATGGAAGGCGATGACGTCGGTGTAGCCCTCACAGATGACGGCTCGATCGCCGCGTACGATGTCCGCCTTGGCCCAGTTGAGACCGTACAGGGTGCGCCGTTTGTGGTAGTAGTCGGTCTCCGGCGAGTTCTTGTACTTGGGCGGCTCACCCTCGCCCGGGTAGCTGCGCCCGGGTATGACCCTTCCGCCGAAGGCGACCGGATTCCCGGAGGCGTCGAAGATCGGGAAGACGATGCGTCCGGCGAACATATCCCTGGCCCGGCCACCCGCCTCGTACCCCAAGCCGGCAGCGACGAAAAGGGCAGGCGAAACTTTCAGGTGGGAGAAGAGCCGCCCGGCGTCCATGGGCGCCAGGCCGATCTGGAAGCGCTCCTCGATCTCGGAGGAAATGCCCCGAGAGGCGAGGTACCCGCGCGCCTCCCGCCCTTCGGTAGAGGTATCGAGATGGGTGCGGTAGAAGGCAATCGCTGCTTCGAGCACCTCGCGGATCTTGCGGGTCTCGCGGCGCTTCTCCGACTCCCCGGCCGACTCACGGGCGATGGTCACCCCCGCCCGCTGGGCCAGGAGCTCCACCGCCTCCTGGAAGTCGAGATGCTCCACCTGGCGCACGAAGCTGATGGCGTCCCCGGAGGCATGGCATCCGAAGCAGTAGTAGACGCCCAGGGCGGGGTTGACGGAGAAGGAGGGGGTGCTCTCGCTGTGGAACGGACAGAGGCCGATGAAGCGCGTGCCGACCCGGCGCAGCGCCACATGCTCCCGCACCAGGGCGAGCATGTCCACGCGCTCCCTGACCGCGGCTATGTCAGCTGGCGAGATGGACAACCTCAGGCCTCCAACCCCCGGCAATGGCCCCCTGGACCACCCGAGGGGATGACTTAGAGCGTAGCCTTGGGGAGATTCGGGGCACGATGACCTTGGTCCCTTTCGGAACCCTCCAATTTGGCGGGACTTTGCGTGTTCGCCGGCCCGCGCCTACCCAGAGACCACTTCCACCGGCACCCTGTCCCAGCTGGCTCCGAGGTCGGTGGTGGTCCAGATGTAACCCTGGGAGACCGACCCATCATCGCCGAAGACATAGCCAAGCGATCCGAAGAAGGCGCCCGAGTAGGTGTCGCCGTTGTAGCCCACTCCGGGTACGAGGCTCCAGCTCGCGCCTTGGTCGTGGCTGACCAGCAGCTGAGTGCGCCCTCCACCCGCAAAGGCGGTGGTCGGAGAGATGTAAGCCACCAGCCCCAGGTACCCGTTGTTCAGCGGTGAAATCGTGCCGGAGGAGCAACCGAGCTTCAGGCAGTCGAAGTGCGCTTGCCACTCTGTGCCGCCACTCGGGGACACGAAGACGGACTTGGCCTGGTATCCGGCTGCCGGCCCACCCGCGCAAATCACCATCACCTGGCCTTGTGGATTGACCGACCCCTCTGCGTCGAAGGCGTTGGCACACCCGCCGATCGAGGACTGAGTCCAGCTGGCCCCGCCGTCGGCGCTTCGGTAGACGCCCTCAGCGTTGGGAGAGGACACGCCTGCCTGCGAGCCGAAGAAGGGGGGGATAAAGACATAGCCGACGCCGGCGCTCGGGCGTTGCAGCCAGTTGTTACGCAGCCCTGGTCCATGGGAGACATCCCCGGCACGGACCGCCGCCGGTGGCAAGTGCGCGTCCAGGGCAAATGTCCTGCCTCCGTCGTTGGAGGTGTACAGCGCCAATGGGCATGGCGCGCTCACTACCTGAGAGGCGTTTGGCGGGCAGTGCGCCTCCAGCATCCAAATCGAGAGGCCAACCGCGCTTACCGCCAGGATCGCGCCTGGCTGCAAATCGCGCTCGAAAGTCCTCCCCGCGTCGTGCGATACGAAGAGCTCCGGCCCGTAGGCGAAGACGTCGCCCTGGCCATCACTGGCCACTTCGGAAACTCCCATATAGTTCCCGCAG
>JAJYPE010000293.1 GCA_021795585.1 Actinomycetes bacterium
CCGCCGAGCGAAGTACGCGTGGTACTCCACACCCGAGTCATTGCGCGGTTGAGAGGGCGAGGCCTGCATCCACCCAGCGGTGGGGGCCTGGCTAGCATGGTCACATCGACTCTCACAAAGCCATCGCGCTCTTCCGCGAACTAGCATCGCTCGTCTCCGTTGCCGTGGCGCAGGAGGGCCTGGACTGGTCGCCCACCGGCGCCGGATCCGGCCAGCACCGCGGCGACGTGGTAATCGACGACATTTGTCTCCCGTTCCTGGTCGGCCAAGGGCTCTCGGTCTACTCTGAGGAGTCCGGCTTCACGGGGGCCGCCGATGCCGATGCCCCGGTCGTGGTGCTCGACCCTGTGGACGGATCCACCAACGCCTCGCACTCCATTCCGCTTTTTACCCTCTCATGCGCCTTGATCGAAGACGGCGAGCTGGTGGCCGGGTATGTCGAGGAGTTGACCAACCACGCCCGCTATTACGCCGTGCGGGGTGAGGGCGCGTATTTCATGGATGAGCCGGTGACGACGCCTCGGGGGGAGCGCCCTCTGCGCCGCTCGCTGGTCGCCGTGAACGGGTACCCGCCCGCACATCTTGGCTGGGGGCAGTTCAGGGCGCTCGGTTCGGCGGCGCTGGAGCTGGCCATGGTGGCCTCGGGGCAGCTTGACGCCTACATCGACTGCTCACGAACCGGGCTTGCTCCCTGGGACTACCTCGGAGCTCTCGCCGTCCTCAGGGAAGCAGGTTGTTCCGTGGCCAGCCTGGGAGGCGGCCCTGCACCCGAAGAGGAGATTTACGGGGTCCGGCGCCGGATAGCTGCAGCCGGCTCGCCCGAGCTGCTCGCCGAGCTCGTCTCCGCCTGGGTTGGCTCAGTAGGCGCATAGGCCATCTCAGCAGGGCATTCAACGTGCCTGCAACGCCGATCGAGGCGCTCGATGATGGGCGGTCGCATTCAGGGTTGTGCGGCCGCGTGGCAATTGCAACGCGTGCAAAGCCCGTGGGATTCATGCGTACCAACACCGTAGTTCCCTCGTTGTCGGCACCGCTGCCGCGCCGTACGATCATCGCGTGGGACAAGATGGAAAGCTCCCTTTCTTTCCGGAAGGGCCGGACGTCGAGGTGCGCCTCGTCGTCGTGGAGAGCCGCTCGCTGATTCGTGAGGGCCTTTGCGAGCTGCTGTCACGGCAAAAGGACATTGAGGTGGTGGGAACCGCCGCCTCTCTCGCCGCCTCCGGAGCGATGCTTGCGCAAGTGCGTCCTAGCGTGGTCCTCGCCGCGTTCGAGCTTGCAGATGGAAGCGGCCTGGACCTTATCTCCAAGATTCACCGGGCGCGTTTGTTATCCCGGGTGCTGATCGTCGGATCCGAACCCGATCCGGTGCTGGCGAGGCGAGCGCTGGCCTGGGGCGCCGCCGGCTACCTGCTTGATTCCGTGGACGGAGACGAGCTGGCGGGGGCAATCAGGGTGGTTGCCGCAGGAGCCGTGGTGCTGGATCATGCGTTTTCCGCGCTTGCTTCCTCTCCCGAGCCTGTCCAGCCCGCGCGGGGCCATATCTACCTGACCCTGCGCGAAGAGCAGATCCTCGAGTGCCTTGCCTCGGGATGGAGCAACCGGCGTATCGCCGACGAGTGCGCCTTGAGCGTGCGCACCGTGGAAGGCCATATTTCCAAGCTGCTCACCAAGCTCGGCGTCGATTCACGCGTCGAGGCCGCACTGTGGGCCGTAAGGCACGGCTGCGTCCCAGCTCAGCGGCATTCTTCTCAACCGTAGCCGACCGCAGCGGACTGCCGCGGTGCAGCGGCGATCCCTGTGTCCGACAATTTGTCACAATGACCCCGCGGCATGCCGCCCACGGGCCCTCGGTGTGTGCCGTCGCCGCCGTCTCGCTTTTGTGAAAGGCAACTCCTTCCCCGTACCAGGACATGTTCCGCCTCTGTGGGCGACATCCGGGGAATTACGGTGCGGCCCTACGGTGATAGCTCGCTTATGGATCGCTAAGCAAACGCTCAGAATTTGATGAGTTGGCCGGGGTGTGCCCCGTGACAATTCCAAAGGTGCGCACGCGGAGATGCGCCGAGTGCGCCGGCTAGGAGGAAGCTATATGAACAGGTCCAAGGGTCAGCGCTGGGCGGCAGTTGCCGCTGGAGCACTGGCTGCCGGTGGCGCCCTCGCGGCGTGCGGCTCGGCCAGCAATTCGTCGTCCACGGGGAATACGGCTGCGCCTAAGGCGGCGCCCGTGGTCGTGCACGAGGCGATGACCATTCTCACCGGTGGCATGATTGCCGATCCGGGTTGGCCGGCCGTTGTGCCGGGTTCGGTGACGGTTCCCGCCGGCGCCACGGTCGACATGACTATTTACAACTACGACGACGGCACTGCGCCTCTCCCCACGAGCCTCGCCAACTACGCGAAGGCGACCGGAGTGACCAACCTCACCGAGAACGGCACTCCCGTGACCAGCATGGACCCCGCGGCGGTGTCCCATACCTTCACCGTCCCCGCCCTGGGAATCAACGTGCCCATCGCCGTGATGCCCACCGCAACCAGCGTCAAGAAGCCGCTGGTCGTCGAGTTCACCTTCAAGACCACCAAGGCCGGCACCTACGAGTGGCAGTGCATGGCCCCTTGCGGCAGCGGCTCTGACGGCATGGAAGGCGCAATGGCGACGGACAACTTCATGAAGGGCGCCTTTACGGTCGCCTAGGCGAACCAAGGCCATCCAGGTTTTTTAAGTGCAGAAGGAGGTTGGCGGAATGGATTCACCGGCGGAATCTAG
>JAJYPE010000294.1 GCA_021795585.1 Actinomycetes bacterium
AGCACCACGACTTCGACCAGCACCACGACTTCGACCAGCACCACGACTTCGACCAGCACCAGCACCACGACCACATCCGCTTCGACCACCTCGAGCACGACAAGCACGGCTGCAGACTCGGGCACCACGCCGACGGCTCCGCCCGCGGCCGGGAGTGCTTCCACGGGAGGGACTGCGCAAGAGCCGGTGACCGTGACCGTGCCGGCGACCAATACCGGGATGCCGTTTGGCGCCAACGGATGGCGTCAACTGTCCCTGGCGGCCGGCCTGGCGGGCCTGACGCTACTGCTACCGAGGCGAAGGCGGCCGTCGTTAGCGCGCGATCGCCGCAACGGCGCGGATCAGCGTCGACAGGCCTAGGTTGTTCGTCTCCGCTGTTGGCGCATGGCTTGGGTGCCCGCGGTGATCAAACAACCAGGACCGGCTCGCAGGCGGTCTCGACGGCTATCACCATCGGCGCTGTCATTTCGGCCAGGTTCGTGGGAAGCGAATCGAGGGCCCGCCGAAGCTCGGCGACTGTCGCGACCTCGATGCTTTTGCATCCCAACGCGGAGGCGATCTCGGCGATGTCGACCTCTTCGAAGCCCGGCCATGGAGGCGCACCACCCTCCGCGGCCCGCTCGTGGAGGCGGTCCATGATCGAGTAGCTGTGATTGCAAAGGACCACGAATAAGGCGCCGACCTCGTAGCGGGCGGCGCTCCAAAGGGATTGTATCGAGTACATCGCGGAGCCGTCGCCGACCACGGCTACCACTGGTCGGCCGGGAAGGCCCATCTTCACGCCGATCGCAGCCGGAAGGGCGAAGCCGAGCCCACCCATAGCGGCACTGAGAAAGCCGAGCGGGCGCCTGGCAGGGAGCATGGCCTGGAGGCGCGAGCGGCTCGAGGGGCTCTCCTCGATCAGGACCGTCGCAGGACCGAGGCGCTCGGCCAGAGCCGCGAAGACGTCCTCGGGGTAGAGGCCGCGCTCGGGGTCCGAGAAGCTCGGGAAGGAGGGATGCTCCACCTGGGCGCTCCTGCCCTCCCTTTTGCCCACCATCTCGGCCAGGTAGCCGCAGGCGGAAGCGAGTGGCGTCACCACGGCCATGTCGGAGGTGGACGACTCTGCCTCAACCTCGTTGTCCGTGAGCACCGCTACCCAGGTACCTGCGCCCACGAAGGCGCCCTCGTCGTAGGGGTATTGCCGGAACGCCGGCGCTCCCACGCAGAGAATGACGTCATAAGGTTCGAGCAGGCCGCGAAGCGCTGATCTGGCGCTGGGGAGATGCCCGGCGAAAAGGGGATGGTCCTGCGGGAATCCCGCCCTGGCGCCGAACGCCTCCTGGTAGACGGGGCACTGGAGCCGCTCGGCCAGGGTGGTCAGTGCCACCCAGCTCTCGGCGGAGTCGGCGTCCGCCCCTACCACCAGCGCCGGGTTTGCCGCCGCCTCCAGTTTTGCAGCCAGTTCTCTTAGGGCGGCGGGATCCGCCTGCTGCGAGAAGATCATCTCACGCGGCGAAGCCTCCGGCCGTGTGTCGGCCTCTGCCAGCCAGTCGTCCATTGGCACCACCACCACCGCCGGCCCTTTGAAGGCGCGGGCACGATGCCAGGCCTGGGTCACCATGGTCGGCAGATCCTGGGGCCGAGCGGGCTGGGCAAACGATACCGGATAATTCCCGGCCAAGCCCTCGAGCTCCCCGGCAAGGAAGGGCCGGGCCGCGAGGTGGCGGCGGTCCTGCTGGCCCACCAGGACGACAAGGGGGGCCTTGTTGACCCTGGCAGTGGCGAGCGCGGAGACGGCGTTGCCGAAGCCGGCTGTCGTGTGGAGCATCACCAGCACCGGCGTTTCCGTGGCCAGGGCGAGCCCGGTGGCCATCCCCACCACGGAACCCTCGTGTAGACCGAGGACGAACCTGAACTCCGAAGGCAGGCCGGACAAGGCGGGCACCTCGGTGGAGCCGGGATTGGAGAAGATGGTGCTCATGCCCAGCTCGAGACAGCGTTCGAAGGTGGCATCGCGCACCAGCCTGGGTGTGCCCCCGCCGGCGCTCACGCTTCGTCGGCGACAAGGCCCACGGCCCGCCGCCCGGCATGCTCCACGCGCTCGAGCACCTGTGCCTGCAGCTCTACGAACGCCTTTGAGCTGCGCGTCTCCAGCTGAGTCCGCGGGCGCTGCAGGTCGACCTTGATCTCGGCCAGGACCTCCGAGGGGCGGGCGGAGAGCACGAGCACGCGGTCGCTGAGGTAGACCGCTTCGCCAACATCGTGGGTGACCATAAGGATGGCAAAGTTGGACTGGGCCCAGATGTCGAGCACCATGTCCTCGAGATGGTTGCGCGTCAGGGCATCGACCGATGCGAATGGTTCGTCCATCATCAAGAGGCGCGGCTCGGAGACCATCGCTCGAGCCAATGCGGTGCGCTGTTGCATGCCGCCGGAGAGTTCCCACGGATAGCGGGAGGAGAGCCCCTTGAGGCCGACGCTTGAGAGTGCCTCCTCGGCACGCTCCTGGCGCTCCTTCTTGCCCATCGACCGTGCTCCCATGGCCACGTTCTTTCCGACGGTGAGCCATGGGAAGAGGCTCTTGTTGTACTCCTGGAAGACGATGGACAGGCCGTCGGGGACCCCATTGACCGGCTTGCCTGCGAAGCAGGCCGACCCGCCGCTCGGCTCGCGCAGACCGCTGGCCGCTCGAAGGAGGGTGGTCTTTCCGCTGCCGGAAGGGCCGACGATGCTGACGATCTCGCGCTCGGCGAGTGAAAGGGATACG